>JAYUZN010000330.1:0-1502 GCA_043751755.1 Bacteroidota bacterium
AGCGTGGCGCACTTTTCAAAAGTGCGCCACGCTACTAACTGATTATAATTTCTACCATTTAACAATATTTCTTCAAACATATATTTTATGAAAACAACATTACTCATCTTTTTTTGGGGCTGCTGTGCGGTCTTGCAAGCGCAAAGCCTTGTGGTTACGCCTTTTATCCAAGACATAGAGCCTACTTCTGCCCGTATTTCGTGGGAAACCTCGACAGGAACAGAAAGTACCGTCAATTGGGGAACAACTGCTTCGCTGGGAAATACGGCAACAGGCACTGCCATGACAGGACAGGGTTCTTCGCAAATCCATCATGTACAAATCACTGGTTTACAACCTGATACACGTTACTTTTATCAAAGCCAAACAGATAGTATAACGACTGTTATCACAGATTTTAGGACTTCGCCTCTGCCAACTGCCGAAAAATCCTTCAAACTTGTGGCGATGAGCGACATGCAGCAGGATAGCGGCAATCCTACGGTTTTTGATGAAATCTGCAACAATGGAATTATTCCCTATATTTCGGCTCAATATAGCAGCGATATGGCGAAGGAATTGGCGTTTGTGATGATTCCGGGCGATTTGGTGGACAATGGACTTGTTTATAACGAATGGGAAACTACTTTTTTTGGACCGTCTGCCAACCTCTTCAAAAATGTGCCTGTATATCCCGTTTTGGGCAACCACGAAATCAATACGCCTACTTATTTCAAGTATTTTGTGCTGCCCGACAATGGTACTGCGGGCTATTTGGAGCATTGGTGGTACAAAGATTATGCAAATATGCGCATTATTGGCTTGGATTCTAATCCGGGTTATACTTTGCAAGCGCAATTAGATTGGTTGCAAGCTGTACTTGATAGCGCTGCAACGAATGCAAATATTGATTTTGTGTTTGCGCAGTTGCATCATCCGCATCATTCAGAGCTTTGGCCCACAGGAAATTTGAGCTATACGGGAGATGTCATTGCCAAATTGGAGGCTTTTTCTACGCAAACAGGAAAACCAAGCCTTCATTTTTATGGTCATACACACGCTTATTCGCGCGGACAAAGCCAAAACCATGTGCATTCTATGGTAAATGTGGCTTCTGCGGGCGGAAATATAGACTATTGGAATGAGTATGCAGGCATTGATTATCCTGAACATACGGTCAGTCAAGACGATTATGGTTTTGTGGTGATAGAAGTAGAAGGTGGCGCAAAGCCTCAATTTTTCCTGAAAAGAATCAGCATGGGCAATGAAAATCAGCCTTTGAATAATGTGTTAAGAGATAGTTTTTTGATTAAACGTTATAATATAGTTCCTACAAAACCGAATGGCATTTTTCCTGCACAAAACGATATGTTGAACCCGAACTGCCCGATTGTTTTGCAAGCAAATGGCTATGTGGACGGAGATGGCGATACGCAAGGGGCTTCACAATGGCAGATTGCGACTGATATTTCTTTTGCAAATCTGGCATTTGACAAGTGGACGCAGTACCAAAATTGGTGGAA
>JAYUZN010000331.1:0-4997 GCA_043751755.1 Bacteroidota bacterium
GCTGTATATAGAGCTGTCAAAGCAAGCGCAAGCAGCTACTTTCCTATTGTATGATATGGCAGGAAAAGAGGTGTTAGCACATCGTTTTTCTGCAAAAAATACACAACTGAAATTAGGCATTTTGCCAAAAGGCGTGTATTTTTACAAGCTACTTTTCAACAACCAACAAGAATACGGAAAACTACTCATTGAATAAGCACATTTACGCATTTATCTTGCTGAAAAGAAAAAAGAGCTGAATTTTTCGGCTTTTGAGCCTATAAACCGCAAAGTTCGCAAAAAAAGCCCACGCAAAGGACGCAAAGTTGGGAATTTTTGAGTTATTCCTTTACGTTCTTTGCGCTTCCTTTGCGAACTTTGCGGTAAAATGAGAGATATTTGCGGTAAAACAAGAGATATTGCGTTTTGTCAGCTCCGATTTCTCTACAGCAAAAAATAATTCCCAAAATAATGATTGCAAATCTGCAAAAGAGTTGTACTTTTGTAGCGATTATTGATACGTGTAATTTTGTTCATTTATGAAAGGAAGAGAAGAAGTTTATTCTAACAAAATCAGAGCAGGTAAGCGGACGTACTTTTTTGACGTACATTCCACGCGCTCAGATGATTACTACATCACAGTAACGGAGAGCAAGAAGCGTTTCGACGGCAAATTTGAGAAGCACAAAATTTTCTTGTACAAAGAAGATTTCAACAAATTTGAAGCGATGCTACATGAAGTAATCCAACACATCAAAACGGAGTTGCTCCCTGACTACGATTTTGAGGAGTTTGACAGAAGGCGCGAGCAGTATGCGGCAGAAGCCTTAGCAAGAGCCGAAAATGGCGAAAGTGGCGAGCAGGACCATGAAGGGGAGGTAGGAGCAGACAAAGAAAGCGAACTATCTACCAGATGGGACGACTAAGCCCAGTACGTAAATATTATAAGGCTGTTCGTAAGGGCAGCCTTTTTTTCACGCAGATTTCCGCAGATGATAGCAGATTTCGCAGATGTATGTTGTGTTTTATACTCAAAACAGGATAGTTTTCCCCGTTCAAAGTATATCTGCGAAATCTGCCTTAATCTGCGAAAATCTGCGAGAACGAAAGCATTATTCAGCCATGCGTCACCTATTAGGAATCCAATATTTGCCTGTCCAAGAAATAGAAGATATTTTGAATGTGGCGGGCAATTTCAAAGAAGTTATCAACCGTCCTATCAAAAAAGTGCCTTCGTTAAGAGACATAACGATAGCCAATCTTTTTTTTGAAAACTCCACACGCACCCGTATTTCCTTTGAATTAGCCGAAAAAAGGCTTTCTGCTGATGTCGTCAATTTTAGTGCATCGGGAAGTAGCGTCAAAAAAGGCGAAACGTTGTTAGACACCGTCAATAATATTTTGGCGATGAAGGTAGATATGATTGTTATTCGTCATGCAAGCTCTGGCGCACCTGTTTTTTTGAGCAAACACATTGACGCTCAAATCATTAATGCTGGAGATGGCACAAATGAACACCCTACACAGGCTTTGTTAGATTGTTTTTCTTTGCGCGAAAAATTAGGCACGCTCAAAGGGGCAAATGTTGCCATTGTCGGCGATATTTTGCATAGCAGAGTCGCCCTTTCCAATATTTTTGCCCTCAAAAAATTAGGCGCAAATGTGCGGGTTTGCGGACCGGTGGCACTTATTCCCCGCTATATTTCGGAATTAGGCGTAGAAATAGACCACAATCTAAGCTCCACTTTGCAATGGTGTGATGCAGTCAATATGCTTCGGATTCAGTTGGAAAGGCAGCATATCAAGTATTTTCCCTCCCTCCGAGAATATGCCATGCAGTATGGCTTGACTATGCCGATTTTGTCCAAAATAAATAAAGAGATTGTGATAATGCACCCTGGTCCTATCAATAGAGGCGTAGAAATCACGAGCGAAGTAGCAGATTGTGCGCAGTCTATCATTCTCAATCAGGTAGAAAATGGAGTCGCTGTGCGTATGGCGGTGCTGTATGTGTTGGCAAATTCAAGGGTATAAGTTTTGGTTCACGCGGATTAACGCAGATGACAGCGGATAACGCAGATAGAAAACGTTCTACATCTGCGAAATCTGCTCTTATCTGCGAAAATCTGCGTGCTCAAAAGAAATTGAATGCCAACGAAACCCTATCTCTATGAATCGATTCTAACACACGAGAATAGGGCGAAGACGTATATTTCATCACATCTCCCAGCCCAATAGAATAGCGAAGTTCGGGCATAAAAAAATGCGTCTTATTATAACGGATACAATAGCCTATCCCCGCATCAAATACCCCATAAGTGGGATTGAAAGTAATCGGCGGCGTATCATTGTTTTTGTAGCCACTATCAAACGTATGCCCTGCACGAATGCCCAACATCACCGCAAAACTCTTTTTTTTCTCCAAATTGCATATCAAAAATTGGATAGGAATCTCCAAATTCACTTGTCTCACAGCTATGCTATTGGAAAATCCGCTTTTGAATTGATAATCAAATTTGGCAAAGGCGATATTTGCCACTAACGCAGGACGCAAAGTGAGCCATTTTGCCAAGCGAATATTGACGGGAAAACCCAAGCTCAAGCCCCCAGTTTTGATAGGAGAAAGGTCTTGCGCAATGCTTTTGAGGGTATCGCCTTGTGCAAGAGTCGCTAAACGAGTGCGCCAAAGGTTGTAGTCTATGCTAAAATTGACCCCCAGAATACTCTGGCTATAAGTACTCATAGCGGCAAAGGCGAGGCAGAAAAGTAACAAATATTTTTTCATAAAAAATAGAAAAATAAGTGAATTATGTGTTTCGGGGGTAAATATAGGATTTTTTTGAGAAAAAGAGATAAATAATTCGTTATCTTTGAATTTCACGCAGATTTGCGCAGATTTCACGCAGATTTTCGCAAATGGTATGTGTATTTTTCTTAATCTGCGAAAATCTGCGTCCCTCATCTGCGAAAATCTGCGAGAACCCACAATTTAACCAAATATTTCCACCGCCTTTGCTATCGCTTCAGGTTTGCCCACATCTAAGAGCAAATCGCCCGTATGGTCATATCCGTATAGATTATGCGTTTTTGCTAAGGCTAAATAAGCCGTAATAATAGAAAATTTGCCTTCCATTTCCAAATGCGCAAATATCTTGGGAGAAATAATATGAATCCCACTAAAAGCCCGCTGTTTGAGGACTTTTTCATTTTTCTGGACTAAAAGGGTCTCCTTTTCGCTTTGCCAACCTGCGAGTTTCATCTCCTCATCAAAGAGCAGTTGCCGACTCGAAACGCGCGCAGTTACTGCCAAAGTTGCCAAAGAATGGGGCTTACTATGATGATATTCAGCTATATGACTCAAAGAAAGGTTCGTAAGCATATCTACATTCATCAACACAAAATCTTCTTTTGCGTGAAAAAAGGGCTTTGCTCTTTGCAAGCCTCCCCCTGTTTCCAAAATGGCATCTCTTTCATCAGAAACGAAGATTTCTATGCCAAAATGGTCTTTTTCTTGCAGAAAATCGATTATTTGCTGCGCAAAATGATGCACATTTATGACAATTTCGCTTATCCCAAAAGATTTTAGATAATGAATATTTCTTTCTAACAAAGTAATTCCGCCAACTTCTACTAAGGCTTTCGGACGTGTGAGGGTGAGGGGCTGCATACGCGTCCCAAAACCTGCAGCGAGTATCATAGCTGTTTTCATGTTTTTGTAGGTTTGTTGAGGGACGCACTTTTTAAAGGTGTGCTACCCTAAAACAAAAGTACTTCTTTTTTTCGAGTTTTCAAAATTTTTCTCTACCGCAGGAAATAATCCCTACCTTTTTTAGCTGCTTACCACCATTTTTGGATAGCCAAAAGCCGAAAAACAGCCCTTTTTCAAAGGAAATGAGCTTTTATTTGCCTTTTTTCAAAAAAAAATGGAAAAAGTGTTGAAAATATTTGCTTTTCTCAAAACTGTCCTATATCTTTGCTAAAATTTTCTAATAACAAATTTTATGGGAGAGAAAGAAAAATCCATGATAGGCGCAAACTTGAAATTCCTCCGTAAGGAAAGAAATATGACTCAAGAAGAACTTGCGCAAGAACTCGGAATCGGTCGTCATTCCGTAGGTTCGTATGAAGAGGGACGTGCAGAACCCAAAATCGAAACCCTGTTTGCGATTTGTGAGTTGTTCGCCATTCCTGCGAAGTATTTTGTTCACACCGACCTCTCGGAGTGTAGTGCGATGGAAATAGAAGCACTACGCGGCAAATTTAAGGTCGATGTAGAAGGAAAAGGCTTGCGTATCTTGCAAGTTGTAGTAGATAGCACAGGGCGCGAGAACATTCCGATGGTGAATGTGAAAGCGGCTGCGGGCTACCTCAACGGCTACGGAGACGGCGAATATATCGAAACCTTGCCTACTTTCAGCCTTCCTTTGCCCACTTTTGACAGAGGTACGTATCGTGCTTTTGAGATAAAAGGAGATTCCATGCTTCCTATAAAGCCCGGTTCTATTGTGATAGGCGAGTTTGTAGAAAACTGGCGTGATGTCAAAGATGACGAGGTATATATCGTTGTTTCTATTTCGGAAGGGGTCGTATTGAAGCGGGTCAAAAATCGCGTGAATCGTGATGGGCAATCGGGCTACTTTACCCTCAAATCCGACAATCCTGCTTTCAGTAATATGGAAGTCGCAGTGGAGGACATCAAGGAATTTTGGAAGGCAAAGGCGTATATCAGCCAAAGTTTCCCTGACCCCGATTTGTCTTTAGAGCGCATTTCTGCGATTGTATTGGAATTGCAACAAGAGATGATACGTATGAAGAAGTAAGCAGATAGGGCAAATATATAGCCGCCATTGGGTTTTTTGAGAAACCTAATGGCGGCCTGTATGATATAATTTGATAAATATCAAGGTTTATGTCTATATTTGTGGGCTATTTATTTTTCGGATAAAACGTATCAACTTATGGTCAATAAAATCACTTTCAAAAATTTTAAGCTGTTCAAACGTAAGCAAACGCTTGAA
>JAYUZN010000332.1:0-4750 GCA_043751755.1 Bacteroidota bacterium
CCAAAGCCTTTTCCGATAAATTTGCTCGCAATCGTAATTGCGTCTGTAACACTCATTTTGCCTGTGAGCATTTTTCCTTCTTTGCTGAAATCCACTACATAAATGAGAAAAGCGTAGTTTTTGACGGGGAGTTCGGGCAAAAAACGGGCAATAGCTTCCATAGAGGCTTTCATTTTTTCGTAAATATCAGGAGCCATCTTCTTGCCAGATTGCGCATGAACAGCAAGCAAAACCCTTGTGTTATTGACATTAAAACCAATGGTATCTGGGACAGCAAACAAAATCGGACAATCCACTAATTGATGATAGTCTTTTGCGCGCATATTTTGCATAGTCGGGGTAGGGGAGGCTAATTGAGGCATTGCCGTTGCGCCATAAAAGTCGGCAGGTTTTTGGAAAGAGAGTTCAAAAGGCATTTTTTCCATGCCTTCAAAAAAGCCGAAAAAGCCCGAATTGTTGAAAATATAGTTTTTGCCTGCTTCGATATTTGTCCCAGCTGGTTCAAAGATTTTATTTTTTTTGAGTCCTGCATCAAAGGAGTCCTCGACTTTGTAGGAAATCGTGGCTAATTGTGTGGCATTGGAAATGATAAAAGCGTTATTTTTTTCTTTTGTAACAGCGAGGTTATTTCCTTTTGCATCTTTTGCCACAAAGTCGGACACCAATCGCCCATAATCTTCGGTGGCATACGTACCCGGAATTGTAGCAGGGAAATGGAAGGCTATTGTTTCTGCCGAAATGGAAGGCGTTGAAAGTGAGACACTTATCTTGTCATCTTGTACGTCATTGAGATTGACATTATAACGATACATTTCTTCTGCAAAAAGATTTGCAGCGAGGAGAGAAAACGAACATGCGAGAAGGAATTTGAACATATTTGTCGTGTGTTTGGGGCAATTAGTAGGGATTTGGAAAAGAATGTTACAATATTTCGTACTTGCTATTTTCTAAATGGCAGTATAGCCCAAAATATAGGTTTATCTCTGTGTAAATCGTTTTTTCTATTTTGGGGAAAATGCGGCATCCCCCCCTTCGTAAAGTCAAAGCCGCCCTTCGTAAAGTCCTTCTTACTTACCCTCACCTTTTACCTACCTTTGTTGCGTTGAGGATAGGCGAAAAACCTCTCCTTATCAGTTCAATATTTATCTTAGGAATGGAAATTAAATACGTTGAGGGTTTGATAATTTGCGGCAGCTATGTTACAATCATTCAATCACCCTATTATTTATTCCCCATTCCTTACTTTTTACTTCTTTTATTTTTTTCTTATGACAAAGCTCAAAATGTTGTTTTTGACGGTATGCCTTAGCACACTTCACGCCGCGCTTTTTGCACAAAACATTCCTGATGCAGATTTCGCAGCCGCTATTTCAAGCCAATGCCCAAGCTGCATAGACGCAGGGAACAACTTGCTCCCTCCAGCCCAATCGCTCACAAGCCTTAATGTTTCTAGTGGGAATATTGCTAATCTGACAGGGATTAGCGGCTTTACTGCCCTCACAACCTTGAATTGTAGTGGCAATGATTTGGCAAGCCTACCCGCTTTACCCACTACTTTGACGAGCTTGAATTGTAGCAACAATATGTCCTTGTCTAATGTTTCGGGAAGTTTTCCCAATTTAACGAGCTTGGTGTGCAACAGTTGTAATATTGGTGCTATTCCTGCGTCTCTGCCCAACTTGACCTATTTGAATTGTAGGAGCAATCAGCTTGCGAGCATTCCTGCGTCTCTGCCCAACTTGACCTATTTGGATTGTGGACAAAATCAACTTACAAGTATTCCTGCGTCTTTGCCCAACTTGACCTATTTGGCTTGTGGGAACAAATCAGCTTGCGAGTATTCCTGCGTCTCTGCCCAACTTGACCTATTTGGATTGTGGGAATAATCAGGTTACAAGCATTGCAACTTTGTCTAACACTTTGATTACTTTTACGTGTAACAATAATCCTTTAACGGTTTTTCCAAGTAGTTTTCCAAACACGCTTCAATCCCTGAATTGTGCTACTACACAACGGAGTAGCTTGCCTGCCTTGCCTAATACTTTGCTATCTTTAGACTGTAGCTACAATCAGTTTGTAACACTGCCCGCTTTACCTGCGGGCTTAACGCAATTATATTGTGCGCATAACCTACTTAACGCTTTGCCTGCTTTGCCTAACTTAACCCAGTCGAGTTTTGATTGCTCCTATAATCAACTTAGCAGCCTACCTTCGCTCTCTCATCTGACCTTCAGTACCTTAAACTGCTCTCACAATCAACTCACAGCTCTTCCGAACTTGCCTAACAGTTTTTATCAGCTCAATTGCAGTTATAATGCTTTCACTTCTCTTAGCAGTTTGTTAAATACAGAAGTCTCTTACTTGGAATGTAGCCATAATCTGTTGACAAGTTTGCATACTTTTCACAGTGGCTTAAATGAGCTATATTGTTCCTACAACCAGCTTACTATTATTCCTACAGGGGCAATGCCAGCGAGTTTAAGTCAGATATCTTGCAGAAATAATCCAAACTTGACTTGTATCGGGATTTTGCCTAATAGCCTATATTCTCTAAACTATGGCAATTCTCCGATGGTCTGTGTGCCTAATATTCCGAATGGATTATATATGAATCCTTCCAATTTGCCTGTTTGTACCTTTGGCAATGCGGGTACCTGCTTTTTATATCCTAAGATTTCGGGCAAATTGTATGCAGATATAGACAATAGCGGCACGCGAAATGCAGGTGATATCGACATTCCGAACAAAGTCGTGTCAAATGCAGCAGACACTACCGTAGGCAGCACTGATGCAAATGGTGATTATGATTTTTTAGTAGATAATAACACAGCCATTACTTTTGAGCCAAGAAATGTTATCCAGAATTTTACGCTAAGCCCTTCTTCAAGAACGCTAACCACAGGAAGTGGATTTGGTTTAACCTATCCTAATCAAGATTTCAGGCTTATACCCAACGCTTTGTCGCCCGATTTACAAGTATTTATGACAGTAAATGGAGTGTTTCGTCCCGGCTTTGAGACGTTAGTAACGCTTACCTATCGCAATGTAGGCGCAGAGGTTTTGAATGGAACGGTAACTTTTACCTTAGATAATGCCTTAACCTATACCAGCAGTTCGCCATCAGGCACACCTTCGGGCAATGTTATAACTTGGGGTTTTACCAATTTAGGTTTGTTTCAAGAAGGGCATATAACGGTTTTGGTAGGAACGCCTATCCCTCTGCCATTAGGTACTATTGTCCAAAATACAATTTCGGGCGCAATCAGCGCGGGAACAGATACAAACCTCGCAGACAATCAAGAAATAGGAAATAGCACAGTAGTAGGCTCGTATGACCCTAATGACAAAACCGCTGATAGACAATATCTTACGCCTGCGCAATTTGCGAATGGCGAACCAATAACCTATGCCATTCGTTTTCAAAATACAGGAAACTATCCTGCCAGCAAAGTGGAAATACAGGACACTTTGAGCAGCGATTTTGATATTAGCACCTTGAAAACGCTTGCGACCAGTCATGCAGGTTGGGCTTTAGAAGTAGTAAAAAATGGCTTTGGCTTGCAACCCATTGTGTTAAAATGGATATTTGACCCCATCTTCGACAGGAATAAGCAATAATTGGTACAAAAATGGAACTTTATTCGTCAATAAAGCTCCTGCAACTCCCACAGTCTTGACCGCCCCTACGGTTTCTACGGAGGTATATACAATTAGGACAAAAGGTGCAAATGGTTGTTTATCAGCCCCTTCTAATAGCGTTAATGCCTTAATAAATGCAGCACCGACTCCTACCATTACCTCTAACCCTGCTTCTGCTACGCAGTTAGTTACGCTGTGTGTACTCGGTGGCACAAATGGCTCTGCACTTTTGACCGCAAACTCGCCTACAGCTACCTATAGTTGGAAATTGGCAGGGAATTATATTGTAGGCGCAAATGCAAATACTTATACGGCTGCTGTTACTACAATGGCAAATAATAAGGTATTTACGGTAGAAGCCACCTATCCCAATGGCTGTGTGAAAACGTCTGTCAACAAGCAAGTACGATTGGTAACAAGTGGCTGCACCCCCAGAATGGGCGAAGGAAAAGGCGGTCATGACTTGATAAACATGGAGACGACTTTGTCTAACTACCCCAATCCTACAGACGGCTTTTTGCAAGTAGAGGTAGAAAATGCCATAGGAAATGAAGGTAAAATAGTCTTATACAACCCATTAGGGCAGGTCGTATTCACACAAACAAGCCTCATAGAAGGCGGAAAAGTCAGCGTTCAATTAGAGTTGAGCAGCCTCGCAGCAGGTATTTATTCCCTTGTTTTCACAGATGAAAAAGGCGAATATACCCAAAAAGTGATGAAAAACTAATAGCTCATTTTGCCACGGATTACCCGAATTAACAGCCAAAATTCGTCAAAATTTGGGTAATTCGTGGCTATAAAAGTATTTTTTGCGTATGTCCTATTTGTGCAGAAAGTATATGAAAACTCAGCAGCAGCAAAGAAAAGAGGCTATGTTTACGCATAAAAGCGAAAATTTTGGGGCAAATAAACGAAAAATAAGGTAAATATTCCTGCTGTAAAGAAATTAGAGCTGACAAAACGCAAATATCTCTCATTTTACCGCAAATATCTCTCATTTTACCGCAAAGTACGCAAAGGAACCGCAAAGTACGCAAAGGAATAGCTAAAAATTGCCGACTTTGCGCCCTTTGCGTGGGCTTCCTTTGCGAACTTTGCGGTTTTTTAGGCT
>JAYUZN010000333.1:0-6503 GCA_043751755.1 Bacteroidota bacterium
CACATTTTCTTGAATCGGTAAAAATGCCTGTTCAGGCGTTTCTGCTCGTAACAAATAATTTGCCAATAAAACCAAGGCATTTGTTTCATAATTCATGTAAAACAAACGCAGAGAATCGGAAGAATAAATGCCTTGTTTCAAATTGTCTAAATAATCCTGATAATAATGGAAACGCATTCGCATATAAGGGTTGCTCAATAGCTCGTTTTGTCCTGAAGAATAGCCTAATAAGCGTTTTGGCAAAAACTGTATCAACTCATCTAATTGTTCTTTTCGAGTTGTACCTGTGATTTGTCCCTTGGCTTCGCCATTAACTTCCCAAATAGGAGCCTTGCCTATTTGCTTGCTAAGGGAGAGAATCGCCTTGTTTGCGCCATTTTGCCAAAACTCATACTCAAGTTCAAAACATAAAGCCTCAAAATACTTCATCTGTGCGATATTTTCCGCACTATCCCTGCTTAGGCACAAATAGTCTAAATAGTAGAAAACTTCGGATAGAAATTCCATTATATTGGATTTTCCACTGCCATTGCGCCCCACCAAGCATACAGGTTGTATGAGTTCGGGGTAGCTGTCTTGAGCAGCTGTGTTGATATGTAGGCTAAATTCTTGTGGCAAGCCTCTGAATTTGCTTAATATTTTGAGTGTATGAATACGCATAATTGATGGTTGAAAGGTGGCAAACTTAGGGTTTTAATTTCAATGATACAAAAGCTTCTTCACCCCGTTCTTTAGGCTTATGAAAATGCTGCGCTAACCAAGCTTCCTCACTTAGTCCTTCTACTATCCATTTTTGTACCTCTTTGTATTGATAATTGGCAAAATGAGTCATGAGTTTTTCTTCCAACTCCCCAAAACGAAAAGCCGAAACAGGAAAATGCTGCTGTATATATTCTCGCAAGTTGTGTTTTTCTAAGCTTGGTTTTTGTGGCATAATAGTTTCTTTTGTAGGAATGGCAATGATATTTTCTACAGAAATAGCATTAAGTTTGATTTCACTTGTAAATGCTTGTTGCATCAAAGATTGAAGTAAGGATTCTGCTTCTTTCAAGTGACTTTGCATTTTGCTGCGAGTAATAAGCAATTCCGCTATTATTTGCTTATATTTTAGTTGTAATGATAATGGAGGCAGAAATACTTCTATTTTCATCAAAGATGATGCGCTAATATTCGCCATATTAACCGTTTGCTTTGCCTTATGAATAAGCGAGTGTTTGCCATAATTTGAGTTCAAAAATGCCCATACAAACTCAGGTAAAGCCAATTCTTCTTTAAAGCGTAACATAATAAGATAGCCTGCCACCACAAAAGTATCTTCTTGATTCCAAATAGCACATTTTCCTACCAATTCTCTACTGTTTGTTCTATTAAATAATAAGTCTCCCTTTTGGGCAGTGTATTTTTTTATTTCATTTGCACTCAAATAAATTTTTTTTGTGTCAGTTAAATCTATATAACCTTTATAAGTAATATTGTTCATTCTAATAATAGAAATGCCATCATCTCCAGCATCTGCTAACATGCTTGTACCATATTGGAATTTAGCTGCAATTTTTTGAATTTTTACGTATTCCCATTTTTTATTATTCTTTTCAGGATTTCCAAACAAATCTATAAATGTACTCTCCACTAACTTCTCTAATATTTGAATAGCCTGTTTTCGCAGTTCTATCAGCTTTTCTGCTTGAGAAAGCAAATAGCAAATTTGGGGTATTTTATCTTCATAAATAGGAATAGAAATGCTTGAAAGATAGCTTTTACTTATATGCTTAATTCCTGCCCCTTTAAAGCCTTTGGCTAAAATATGTCTATTTTTTTTGAGATAAAAATAGACATATTGGGCATAAAAGGGTTTTGAATCCGCTTGTAGTACAAAGCAATCCGTTGAAGTCTGAAACATACCTTTATAACAGTGTACACTCGGATGCCCGCCTGTACCAAAAATAAGACATTCCCCGCTATAGCCCGCTTGATTGGTGCGTTTAATGGTTTCTTGGCTCGAAGTAAAAAAAGGGAACTCTCCCTCCTCCTGTGCGTCCCCTGCTTTTGCTTGAGATTTTGGGAGAAAGGTAAATAATTCGCCTATTGTGAGATACTTCGGTTTTGCCATACTCATAATTATATTAGGACTTACGCATTTTGCCCCAAATTACCCTAATTTTTACGAATTAACAGCCCTAATTCGTGTTAATTCGTGCAATTCGTGGCTATAAAAACAGATTTTACAAATATTTGTCTCATTTTCAACTACTTATCATAGATTTAATGCCTTGTAATAAGCCTGCTATCTCCGTTTCATACGTTTCTAACTGTGCCAATATTTTTTCGGGTTTTTCTAAGACAGGTTCTTGATAGTTTTCTTGTCGATACGTGTTCAAATACAAATCAAAGCCATTATTTTCTATTTCTGATAAAGGAACGGTAAAATACTGTCCCTTTCTATCGGTTGTAGCCGTTGTACGATTCTGATAAGCGGCTTTTACTTCGTGTAAATCCCCATAATCACGCATTTTTGCCGCTTTGTCTATCCATTTAGGCGTTCTTTTGTCGTTCAGTTCGTAGCCGTCATCTCTCAACTGATAAAACCAGACCTGTTTTGTGGCTTTTTTAGCAGTTAGTGTATCATGTTCTTTGGTAAAAATAAGAATGGCAGTACTAACCCCCGCATAAGGTTTGAAAACGCCACTTGGCAAGGCAATGATAGCCTCCATTTTGCATTGATGCAGGAGTCTTTTTCTAATTTCTTTATGTGCATCAGTTGAGCCGAACAGTACGCCTTCAGGCACAATGACGGCTGCACGTCCCCCTTTGCACAACATATTCATAATACGAAGCAGAAAAAGCAACTCTGTTTTATTGCTGTATGGCGTGCGAGTTGGTGTTTTTTGGCTTAAATCAAGGCTTAATTCTGCCGCTTTTTTGGGCTTTTTTGTGCCTGTTATCGCTTCTTTTGTGAGGTCGTCATGAATATCTTGCTCATCAATACTTCCCTTAAAAGGCGGATTTGCTAAGACAATGGAATAACTGCCATTTTCTTTTTCTGCATCATATTGTTTAGAAAGCGTGTCTTTATATTCAATATCGGGCTTTGTGATGCCATGTAGCAGCAAATTCATCAAGCCAAAACGTACCATAGTCGTGTCAAAATCATAGCCTTTAAAGGCAGATGTTTCTAATAATATCCGTTGTTTAGGGGTTAAGTTATCCGCAATTGTGCTTAAATGAAAGCCGTCATCATTGGTTATTTTATGTTTTTCTGCTGTATTTTTAGACAAAATATGCAAATAACTCCCTAATAAAAAGCCCGAAGTTCCGCAAGCAGGGTCTCCTATTCGCTTCCCATTTTCAATGTCTTTCATATCAGGGTCTATCAATTCGCAAATCATTTGAATAATATGACGCGGGGTGCGAAATTGCCCATTTTTGCCTGAACGAGCGATTTCATTTAGCAAATACTCATAAATATCTCCAATATCTTGAAATTGTTGCTTTTGTTTTTTAGTAGTAAGATAGATTTCTCCAATAGCAGTAAGGGCAGCCCGTAGCAAAGTAGGTTTCGTTATCTCAAAAACAGCATTTTTCATGTGTTTAGAAAAAACTTCTTGATTAAGCTGCTGAATAAAAGGAAATACTTTGTCTCGAACCTGTATAAACAACTCCTTATCATTTTCTATTTTAATAAAGCTACTCCATTGACAATCTTCTTTACCTGCGGTAAAATACTGCTCACTATTTGGGCTATCTTCTAAACGCCTCATAAAAAGTAAATAGCTTATCTGCTCTATCGCTGTGATAGGGTTTGCCATTCCGCCTGACCAAAATTTGTCCCAAAGGCTGTTGATTTGACTTTTGAGCGTATCATTTAGCATACAATCCAAAAATGATAAATTGTGAAATGCAAAGGTACGATTTCTTATTAAGATAGCAAATATAGTTTTGCAGTTTTTCAAACGGCAAAAAGGTTTTTTCAGTTTTTAGTGCGGTTTGAAAAACTGCACAACTACACTGCGCTAAATACTATCAAAAAACTGTTTCAATGTTTTTATATAGGCATTATTTATATCTGCTAATTGCCAATGTTCTCTGTTGCGAAAATCTCGTTTAGGGTCTTTGGCAAGTTCTTTTTCTTTAGCTGTATCTTCTAATAAGGTTTCTAAATAGGTATAAATTTTGGATTTTCGGGCAGGGATTGTGTATTTTCCTTCTGCGCCTTTATGTAGGTTGGGCTTGTTTTGCAGGCAATTTTGGTATATCTCCCAACATTCAAAAATGCCTTTATTTAACGGATTGATTATATTTTCTAACAAAACTTCTAAATCTCCATCATCTTGGTTATTAGGAAATAAGAACAAATCAAATTGCAAAGACAGTTTTGTTTTTTCTGCTAAAATAGTCGCTTCTCTTTTGGCAAAACCGCCCTCATTTTTGGGGAAATCTGCATCAAATATTACAAGGTTTTTATAGCCCAAATCGCTGCTTCTCAAAAAATCATTTTTCTTTACTTCCAACCCTCCTTTGCCTTGTGTATCAATGATGCCCCCTATTTTTCCTTTTTCTAAGGTCAAGCCGTAATGTTCTAACATAAAATCTTGGAAAAATTTTATATCAGCCGTTCCTTCTACAAATATCGTTATCTTATTCATTATCTTAACTCGGTTTGTGAATCTATGGCTTGCTCATAAGCGTCAAAATGATAGGTATAGGCTTTTACGCTTGTGTCGGGCAACTGCAACAACGTAATACATCTTGCCTCAGTTTGGTACGATTCCATTTCTGTTTCGGTCAAAACTGCCTTAAAACATTGCAAACATTCCAAATTATGGGTAGTAACAAATAATTGTACCTCATTTAACTTGGCAATTTTGAGCAAAGCCCGCCAAAAATCCTTGTACCTGCTATAATGCAGACCTGCGTCTATCTCATCTATCATCAATCTTTTGCCTTTGCAAGCCATGATTTCCAACAAAATACGGGTAAATTTTACCGCCCCATCACCATACATCGGCAAAGGAATGAGCCTATCTATGTCTTTTTCACTCACACTCAATAAAAGTTGCTCCCCATTTTGGGTAACTTCTATGCCGTCAATGTTTGGGATAAATAAAGAAAGATTCTTTGTAAATTCTTCTTGGAGTTTTTTGCTGGGTTGTATGTTTTCTGTGTAATATCCAACTAAATCATTCCCATAACCTAATGAAAAAGGAATAAAAGGAGCATAATCCCCCCCTAATCCATAAAAATCGCCTATTGTTCTGATGTCTATATTTTCTTCATTTATTTCAAAAGACACTAAAGGATGTTTTCTCCATCCATTTTCTAAAGGAAATTCCTGTAAAAATGCCTGTTCTTTTGGGGTTAAAAGATTGGCTTTTGTGCCTTTTAATAGAATATTATTTTCTTGGCTATCTTTATAAGTAAGACTTGTTTTGATTTCTGTACTTTTTGTTTTTTTATGAAAAAAATAGGCTAAATAGTCCATATTTTCTGCTATTTCTATTCCTTTAAAAATTAATGCAATCCTTAAATTATCTACATAGTCTTCCACATCTTCATCTGCTAACAAAGCCTCCAAAACAGTCGTTTTTCCTACATTATTGTCTCCCAAAATAAGGTTAAATTGTCCAAGATTTCCCATTTCAAAGCGTTCAAAACGCTTGAAATTTTCTACTTTGAAATGTGTGATATGTTTATTTTCCATATAAATGAACGTGCTATTCAAACGGCAAAGGTACAAAGATATAGGAGAATGAAAGCAATTATTTTCTGTTTTTAGTGCGGTTTGAAAAACCACACAACTACACTGCATAAAAGGCTTGCCGTTTTTGTACCTCTGTCTGCAAATATGTTTGTAACTTATTGACAATCAAGTATGTATTAGGTCTTTCTATAAGTTGTTGAAAAATACCTGAATAGGATATATAGATGAATAAGCGGCTGCCAGCCTGAAACGTGCAACAAAAATAGCAATAATCCCTACAATGAGCAAAAAAGATTTTGCCTATTTACCCTCGTCTCAATTATTTCCCCTACTTTTGTGTACTTTCTATCGGCAGATGAGTTTGTGAATTGGCTTAGTTGTCTTCTCTTGCCATATTGCTTAGTTCGGCAGGCTCATTTCGGCAAGCTCAATGCAGCGCACTACGAGTCGTGCATTAGTGGTGAGAACAATAGCAAGTTATTTAGTTTCTTTCCTAAGGAATACCTGCGCTACGCCTCAAGATAATTTGGAGTGGGTAATAAAGATTAAAGCTTAGCCTAATATTCCCCTTTTCTGCGAAAAAAAGAGAAGTTGCGAGGTAACTTCTCTTTTTTTGCAAAAAAAACCTGCTGTAAAGAAATTAGAGCTGACAAAACGCAAATATCTCTCATTTTACCGCAAATATCTCTCATTTTACCGCAAAGTTCGCAAAGGAACCGCAAAGTACGCAAAGGAATAGCTAAAAATTGCCGACTTTGCGCCCTTTGCGTGGGCTTCCTTTGCGAACTTTGCGGTTTTTTAGGCT
>JAYUZN010000334.1:0-6017 GCA_043751755.1 Bacteroidota bacterium
CCAAAATTGAGCCAAATGCTGCGGAAATTTGCATTGTTATAACCATTCATGACGCAGAAACGCGCCGCCAAAATTTTGGACAAGTCCGCAATTCTTTTATCCGAATAATAGACCAAAACCAACAAGAATTGGTCAAATATGAGTTGGACGAGGATTTTTCGATAGAAACTGCCGTAGAATTTGGGCGTATCTACAAAAAAAATGACCAATGGAAATTTGAAGCAGTAGGCATGGGAATGAAAGGGGGCTTGGACGATTTTTTGAACAAATATCAATAAGTTATCCTTAAAACGGGATAGATTTTCCGCACATTTTCCTGTAAACATGTCATTTCTTGAAGAAATGACATGTTTACAGGAAAATGTAATCCCCCCCAATTTATCGCATTTTTCGTGCAAGCACGAAAAACAAGAGGAGGCGGGGTATATTTTTTTTCTATAAATATCGCGTCCCTACGGGACTATAAAACTGGGAAATTATTTAATTTTCATTCCTAAGAAGTAAATGTTTGGTTATTGCCTAACTTTCAACTATCTATTTTCAACTATCAACTACTTATAAACTTCACAATGAGACGTTTACCTGTATATCTTTTGTTAGACACTTCTGGCTCTATGCACGGAGAACCGATAGAAGGCGTAAAAAATGGCGTACAAATTATGATTAATTCTTTGCGCCAAAACCCGCAAGCCATCGAAACGGCATTTATAAGCATCATTACCTTCGATAGCACCGCAAAACAGATAATGCCTTTGACCGATTTGGCTTCCTTCCAAATGGTAGATATTCGCGCAACAGGCACGACTGCATTGGGTGAGGCGTTGACATTGGTCAGTCAATGTATAACAAGAGAGGTAGCGAAAACTACTATGGAGCAAAAAGGTGACTGGAAACCCATTGTGTTCATTATGACAGACGGAATCCCGACCGACAATTGGCAAAAAGGCTTACAAGATTTTAATCAAATCCCAAAAGCCTTTACGGTAGCTTGTGCCGCAGGAAATGGGGCAGATACCAAAATTCTGCAACAAATCACCGAAAATGTGGTGAGTTTGGACACTGCAGACAGCCAAAGCATTGGCAAATTCTTTACTTGGGTAACTGCGTCCATTGGCGTGAGTTCTACAAAGGTTATAGATTCGGGCAAAGAAGTCGTAGGAATGGGAGAACTTCCTCCCCCGCCCACAGAGTTAAACATTGTTGTGTAATTATTCGCTCATTTTCCACGCTCAACTTTCCATTCCATGAGGAGGCTACCCGTTTATTTTTTGTTAGACACCTCAGGGTCTATGTATGGCGAGCCTATACAAGCCCTCAACAATGCCCTTAGCGGCATGATAAATACCTTGCGAGCAGATGCACAGGCATTGGATTCTTTGTGGTTGAGTATCATCACTTTTGATAGGGAGGTAAGCGAAATTATTCCCCTCACAGAATTGGTGCATTTTCAACTGCCCGAAATCACCTGCCCACAAAGTGGTCCCACAAATATGGGCAAGGCATTGGAAATGTTATATAATAAGGTAACAAAAGAGGTACGAAAAGGAAATGAAAACCAAAAAGGGGATTGGAAGCCTTTGTTGTTTATTATGACTGATGGCAGCCCTTCGGATATTGCCATTTATCGCGAGTATGTTCCTAAAATAAAGACCTTGAATTTTGGTGCAATAGTGGCATGTGCGGCGGGTCCAAAGGCAAAAGATGCGTATTTAAAGGAAATGACGGATATTGTAGTACATTTAGATACAGCAGATAGTGCTACCCTAAAATCTTTTTTCAAATGGGTGTCTGATACCATTGAACAAGGCAATAAAAGCATGGGAACTGCTGAAACAGTGGCACTTCCGCCGCCACCATCAGAGGTGGTATTTGTTATTTAATTTTTCAAGATTTACGTATGATTTTCCTCAAAATACTGATGTTAGCCTTGATTATGGCACTTTTTCTTTATACAAAATTGCTCCCATATAAAGACAAACTTTCGGGGCAATACAAAAAAACATTCGATTTTTTTGCGCCTTTGTTCACGCCGCTCTTCAATGGACTCAAAAGCCTATTTCCGCCATTTCAGGTGGGCGAAGGCTTGAGTGTGGACATGACACATATTATTTTGCTAAGTATTATGCTGGTGCTATTGTTATTTTTGCATTAAAAAACGTATTTTCAATTTTCAATTTTCAATTCTCAATTTTCAATTAGTTATGAGACGTTTACCCATTTATTTCCTTATAGACATCTCCGAATCTATGGTCGGAGAACCGATAGAACAAGTAGAACAGGGGCTTGCGACCATTATAAAAACCCTAAAAACAGACCCTTATTCGATAGAAACGGTCTGGGTTTCTATCATTGTATTTGCAGGGCAAGCGCGAACCCTTGTGCCTTTGCAAGAAATTATTAGCTTTTATCCGCCCAAATTTCCGATTGGGAGTGGCACTTCTTTGGGCAATGGATTAGGGCATTTGATGTTTGAATTGCGCAAAAATACGGTCAAAACTACCTACGAGCAAAAAGGGGACTGGAAGCCGATAGTCTTTTTGTTCACAGACGGCAGCCCTACAGATGATTGCCAAAAAGCCATTTTGGAATGGAAACAAAATTGGCAAAAAACGGCTAATATGGTGGCAGTTTCTTTTGGTGATGAGGCGAATATCTCTGTGTTACAGCAACTTACCGAGAATGTCTTAGCCTTCAAAAATGCTGATGCTTCTGCTTATTCTCAATTTTTTAAATGGGTAACGGACTCCATCAAAACGAGTAGCATGGGCATAGAAAATAGAGGTTCTGGCTTCGATATGGCAACGATAGATGGGGGTACTTTGTCCAAAATTGATTTGACAAAACCTGCGCCTAATCCTGCATATATAGATGCTAATTTTGTCGTAGTTGCTGGCAAATGCCAAAATACCCGCAAGCCCTATTTGATGAAATATGGAAAGGTCATTATTCCGTCCGAATTTTCGGGTTTGGGCTACGACACCCGCGCATATCGGCTCATAGGAGCTTTTCAAGTGGATAATTCTTATTATGAATTGTCTGATGAAAATAGCAAAGCTCAAGCCAAAATTCATACCGATGAACTCATTGGCGCGCCTACTTGCCCATGTTGTGGCAATCAATTTGCCTTTGCTATGTGTCAATGCGGAAATATTCATTGTATTGGTAATGAGCCTATTAGTACTTGCCCATGGTGTGGCAATCAAGGTAAATATGGCGCAGCAGGCGAAGGTGGTTTTGATGTAAACAGAACACAAGGATAGCGTAGTTTTGCGGTTTTTTAAACCGCACTCAAAATGGTCTTAAGCCTAAAAAACCGTAAAAAATTTCGTATTATGCAAGACACAAAGAAATACATTCAACACTTATTTACTGCCAAAGGAATCAAAATAGCTGCGCAGGAGGAAAAGCTATTTGAGGCATTTTGTCAAGAAGAATCAAATAAAGAAAAAGTCATTCAAGTAATTGAAAATCAAGATTTTATTATTATGAGTTGGACAAAAAAAAACAGAATAGAAGCCATTATTCGCCAAAATATCTCCCTGCCCAATGCCATGGCGGGCAAAGCTTATACTGCCTTTTTAGAGGTTGAGAAATGGCAATGGCAAGATATTTTGGAGCTAAAAGTAGAAAATTTGGAAGGAACAGGCTTGAGCTACGATAGCAAAACCAGAGCCATAACCGGGATTCCTATCCAAAAAGGCGATATTTCGTTGTCTATACAATTTCGCTTGGAAGAAGATGGGCTTTTTCAGGAGAAAAAGATGATGCTCATTATCAATCCTGACCCTAAATCGCTGTGGCAGAACCTTCCCAGCAACACAGAAGACCCTTATTGGAAGCCTGACAATGCGGTTTTTTCGACTACAGTCGGCGATAAAAACTTGGTGGCTGCCTCCAAAAGAGGACGTTCTCATGCTAATACGGGCGGTTTTCGGGAAGATGACTTTATGTTTCATCATATAGAAGAAACAGGGTGGAATGTTATAGTCGTTTCGGACGGGGCAGGAAGTGCCAAAATGTCCCGCGAAGGTTCGAGGCGTTCTTGCGAGTTAGTGGTAGAATATTTTAGGCACGATTTTACGCTTAGCTTCAGCCAAGAATTAGATGCGATTTTGGCAAATTATCATCAAACCCAAAAAGATGAGACTTCGCGCAAAAATCTCAATGCCTTTATTTTTGAGCATCTGCCAAAAGCCGTACATGGAACGCACAAATATTTGAACGATTTTGCCAAAGAACAAGACTTTCCGCTCAAAGATTTGAACGCTACCTTGATTTTTGCCGTTTTCAAAAAATATGAATTTGGCTATGCCATAATGACTTTTGGAGTAGGAGATTGCCCGATTGCTTGGCTCAACAAGGAACAAACAGAGGTAAAATTGATGAATCGCTTAGATGTGGGCGAATTTGGGGGAGGCACACGTTTTATAACGATGCCCGAAATTTTTGGCGCAAAGGATTTCTATACGCGTTTTGGTTTTACGCTGGTAGAAGATTTTTCCTATCTCTTTTTGATGACAGATGGCATTTATGACCCCAAGTTTGTCGTAGAAGCCAATTTGGAAAAAGTAGAGAGTTGGCAGGCTTTTTTGCGTGATTTGCAAGGCGAAAATGCGGAAAATGTGGCAGTAGATTTTTCTCCCGAAAATAAAGACATCGCAGAACAGCTCTCTCAATGGATGGATTTTTGGAGTACGGGCAATCATGATGATAGAACTTTGGCGATAATTTTTTGATTTTTTGCAAGGTTTCTCTTGATAAACGCACTTAAATCGTTTACATTTTTTTGGAATAAGACATGAAACTGACACCAGAAATGGTTTTTATTGCTGACATAAAGCAAATTATGGAACAAGCAAGGCAAAAAGCCTATTCTGCTGTGGGGTATGCCATGGTCGAAGGCTATTGGCTTATAGGAAAAAGAATTGTAGAAGAAGAACAACAAGGAAAAGAAAGGGCTGAATATGGAAAAGCGATTTTAAAAAAAATTTCTGAACAACTTTCTGCTGAAATAGGTAAAGGGTTTTCAGTCTCTAATATTAAAAATTTTAGGCAGTTCTATTTGATATTCCCCCAATTTTTATCAATTCGCCAAACACTGTCTGGCGAATTGGAAAATATGATTCAGAACAAGTGGATTGCTAAGTTGAATTGGTCTCATATTCAGCTTATTATGAGAATAACAAATGTAGAAGCGAGGAATTATTATATAAAAGAAACGGTTGAAAATAACTGGACAGTAAGAACTTTAGACCGAAATATATCTACCTTATATTATCAACGGCTTTTATCGTCTCAAATAAAAGAACCTGTTATAAATGAGATGTTGAGAAAAACAAGCAATTTTCAGGAAGACAAATTTGAATTTATTAAAAATCCTGTTGTGTTAGAATTTCTGAACTTGCCAGCCAATTTGGGATATACAGAGGCAAAACTTGAACAGGCTTTGTTAGATAATATTCAAAAATTTTTGCTCGAATTAGGCAAAGGTTTTGCTTTTGTGGCAAGGCAACAATTGATACGCACTGAAACGGCAGACTTTTATATAGACTTAGTTTTTTACAATTATATTCTCAAATGTTTTGTTATAATTGACCTAAAAATCCATAAAATTACACATCAAGATGTGGGGCAATTAGATATGTATGTGCGTATGTATGACAATTTACAAAAGCAAACAAGCGATAATCCTACGATTGGTATTTTGCTTTGTACAGAAACGGACAAGACGATTGCTCAATACTCGGTGCTTAATCAAAATCAGCAGATATTTGCAAGCAAATATATGCCTTTTTTGCCCTCAGAAGAAGAACTAATTGCTGAAATAGAGCGAGAAAAATTATTCCTAAAACAACAATTTGAAAACGAAACATGAGCAAAATTATTACCGTAAATTCTATAATCAACAGCAAAACCTACCAATATGTAGATACAGGCGAGCCTATGCGTGGCGGCATGAAAGATGTTTATTTTAGCCCAGACAGGTCGTATGTGGTGGCTATTTATCGAGATAAACA
>JAYUZN010000335.1:0-10883 GCA_043751755.1 Bacteroidota bacterium
TTGCTTAAAAAATAGGACATGTATTTCTCACTTCTTTACAAAGTCTTTCGACTTTTTTTTTAACTTACAAATATGATTTTTTGTGTACGGCTATAAATCCAAGATTCGTGAATATTGCCATTTGTCCCCGTAAATTGATTTTGAAAACCATACGCCGCAGGATTGCTTGCAACCGTATTTCCCTCCCAATAATTTTCGACATTATTCCCATGACATCTCGCCCCAACCACCAATTTATTGTGGGCATAATCTATCCCCAACGCATCTACATATTGGTCAGGCAGCGACTCAATCGTATCTCCCGCAGGCGTGATTTCGTGATAAAGGCGACTCCACCACAACAAAGTGCCAGCCGTATCCATGGCAATTACGGCAGGTTCAAAGTCGGGCGCGCCCTGCCAATCGCTTTTCATATTCATGCCGATATACAAATGATTGTCGCGCCTATCTACCACAATGCAAGTGCCACCATGCACAGGGCTGCCCGCAGTATGCGAATATCCCGTATAGCCAGGTCCCGTAGCCGTAGGATTGAGCGGGTCGCAAGGGCTATTGAACAAAATATCGGTGGGCCAAGTGCCTTTTTTCGTTCCGCCATTTCCGTCAGGCAAAATAGCCTCAAACTCAGGGCTTGTCCAAGAACGCAAATCGCACCTTCCCCATATTTTCAGGACTATGCCGCTATAATCTAAGGAATCTGCCCCGCCCGGATATGCCATAGCCGGCGTTCCGCGCCATTCTCCGCCTGCTTTTTTCCAATGTGTGCGCCAGTTATTCACCAACTTACGGTTGCCCATAGCGTTCAAACAATAAATAGCACTCCAATTGTAGCCAAATGCCTCGCCCGAAACATAATAGGTTTCGCCCTCACTCGTCAAGTCCCAAGGGTGGTAGTCTTTGAGATAGCTCGTTGCCCAAATATTTTGCGACCATAGCAAAGTGGTAGGCGTGCCATTTATAAAATTATGGTCAAGTCGGGCTAAAAAATACCCTCCATCATTGGCTTTTGTATCTTCGGTATTTCCGCTAATAAACAAGTCTCCCGTAGGCTTGTAGGGCGCATTTGTGCTTTTCATAAAACGAATATCCTCTACTGCCCCTTGTGGAAAATGCACAATATCAATTATTTGACTCAAATCTTCGCTCAAATGCAAGATAAATCCGTAGCGATTTGTGCCTAAAGCATTGTGAATATTGCCCGTATTTGTTAGCTGATATTTGGGAACATTGGCAGGAATCCAGTCCAAATTATCGGCATAGCCACAGATGAGCATCGTGCCATCTGTTATCTGCATCACATCATAGAAAGTTTCCTTTCCTGTGTTACCAGCATACATTAAGCTGTTGATTTGCGCTTGCAAGCCTATGATTTGCAGCAATAAAACAAAAATAAGTATGGTCTTTTTCATTATAAAAAATATGGTTAAATGTATAAACACATTGCAAAGGTTTTTGTTAGGAGTTACGCAAAAGTTGTTTTTATAGCCCCGAATTACCCAAATTTTCACGAATTAACATAGTGTTTCAAGTTCTGAGTTTTGGCTCTTTTATATTGGCTATTTCAATTTAATATGAAATGTACCCTCCCGAAAACGCAGCGTATCGGGCTTGCTTTCATCGCATATCGCACGATTTCTGATATAAGTTCCCGAAAATGTGCCTTCAAATAGCTTCTTACCTATATCAAAATCTGCCATTTCCACATAATTATTGAGGGAATCTGCTACCCATAAATCATATATATCGCACACAACATCTCCGTCATCTTGTAGGGTTGTATAGGAAGTGCTATTGATAGCCGTTTTGAGTGTGTGCAACCCTTTTTGAATAGGAATATTGCCTATTGTTAATACCTCTCTTAGCATATTATGGTCATATACCATTATGCTAATATCCATATTTTTTTGCTGATTTACATTCGCCCAAATTTCGCCTTTCCAGTTTTTGCCGTTTTTTTGCAGGCAAAAATAGCTGCTTGGCGCAACGCCTTCTCCTTCTTTTTGGCAGGAGACGGTGGCTATTGCCATTATAATAAGATAAACCCAACATGTTTTTTTCATAACAGACAAAAGTATATATCTAAAACGTTCCTACTGTGTGTACAAGATACCAATGTTTAACTAAGGAATCGGCTCTATCTATACAGAAGGCATGGGGGGGAAATCCGCTTTGGGGGCTATAGTCAAGAAAAATGTTATCTATACCTCGAAATGAAATACCTATTGAATAACCACATGAGCAATAAAGTTCTGACCTGCCAGCGACTGGAAAGCAATTCCCTGTTACGTAAATATGACAAATATTTTTCCCCAACTTTTGAGATACATATTCCATAAATTGGGGCGAATGAATCAGCTTTTCTGCCGAATGTGCTTCGTCACAGATATGAGAAAAGGTTAGATTTGTCGTATCTATGAAACATACTTCTTGGTAAACACTATCACTAATGGGATAGGCTTTTATTAAACTATCCATAATGGGAGTAACCAACGATAATCGCTCTCTTTTTACGGTAAAAGAACCACAATGACAGCAAAAAAAAGTGGCTAAAACCCAATATATTTGACAAAGTTTTAAATGATTCATAATGATTAAGGTACAAAATATAGCATGTGCTCTAAACTACGATTTCTTTTCTTTGAACCGCCCTGTAGGTAGGGTGGTGTGAGAGGGTGCGCAAGTCCGAAAAGGAAATAGGCGTTTTTTTTCATCTTTGTCGAATAATTGTAGTTTTTTGTTTTATGCGTAGTTTTTATTTTTGTAATAGAGGACGCAGGAAAAACGCACCTATTTTGCGTTGCAAGTTAGCAAAAAAAAATTCTTTCAGAAAATATAATCTTTTTTTTAGCAAAAAATCGTAATTTTGCGGCATGGCAAAACGCAACGAAATATTAGACCCGCTCGCACTTACCGCAGATGATGAGCGCAAATTGCGCCCACAATCTTTTGCAGATTTTACGGGGCAGCCCAAACTTATCGAAAACCTCGAAATATTTGTCAATGCTGCCCGAAAAAGGGGCGAAACCTTAGACCATGTACTTTTTCATGGTCCGCCCGGACTTGGCAAAACTACGCTTTCCTTTATAATTGCCAATGAAATGAAGGCAAATATAAAGACAACTTCGGGTCCCGTTTTGGAAAAACCTGCCGACCTTGCGGGCTTGCTCACCAATTTGGAAAAGGGAGATGTCTTGTTTATAGATGAAATTCACAGGCTTTCCTCCGTTATCGAGGAATATTTGTATTCTGCGATGGAAGATTGCAAAATAGACATTATGCTCGAATCGGGTCCTAATGCCCGAAGCATAGAAATTGCCTTGAATCCCTTTACCCTTGTCGGCGCGACTACCCGCTCAGGAATGCTTACTGCGCCTTTGTTAGCCCGTTTTGGGATAAATGCAAGGCTCGAATATTATTCCGCAGAGACTTTGCAGCACATTATTATACGTGCCGCAAAAGTCCTAAAAGTCTTGATTCATGAAGATGCGGCGTTTGAAGTTGCTCGTAGAAGTAGGGGTACGCCTCGGATTTCCAACCGTTTGTTGCGCCGTTGCAGGGATTTTGCGCAGGTAAAAGGTGATGGAACGATAGATTTGAAGATTGCCAAAATCACGCTTGACGCGCTTGATGTAGATGATGCTGGGCTTGATGATATGGACAAACGCATTTTGTTGGCAATTATTGACAAATTTAAAGGCGGACCTGTGGGCATCAGCAATATTGCGACCGCCGTAGGAGAAGAGTCCGAGACGATAGAGGAGGTACATGAGCCGTATTTGATTATGGAGGGTTTTATCAAAAGGACTTCACGCGGGCGTGTAGCTACAGAAAGGGCTTTTCAGCATTTTGGGAGAGTGCCAGATTTTGGGACAAATAAGGAAAATCCTACATTGTTTTGAGGAATTTCACGCAGATAAGCGCGGATTTGGCGGATTTCGCAGATGAAAAGAACAACATCTGCGAAATCTGCGGTTAAATCTGCGTGACCCTAAAAAAAATTTGCATATTCATTTTTTTGTCTTACCTTTGTCCCACAATCAATCAATGTTTAAACATTGATTAACATATTCAACTATTTTTCAATATCAATTTATTTCATATTTATGAAACAAGTATTTTTTGCCATTTGTTTAGGTTTGACTTTCGGATTTGTAGCTTGTGCTGGCTCTGACAAAGAAGCCGCAAAAACAGGCGAGGCTACGGCAGCAGGTGCAGCTACCGCTTCTGCCAAAACGTTCAATGTTGATGCTACAGGCAGCAAAGTAAATTGGACAGGATTTGGGGTAGGACACAATCATACAGGAACTTTGGGTATCAAAGAAGGAACAGTTATGGTTGATAACGGCAATGTTACAGGCGGAAAATTCACGTTTGACATGGCTCAAATTGGGGTAACTGATGCTACTCCTGCGGACAAAGCTTCTCAATTAGTTGGGCATCTTAGCAAAGGCTTTTTTGCAACAGATTCATTTGCAACGAGTTCTTTTGAAATCACAAAAGCAGAGGCTTTGACAGGAAATGCAGACGCAACGCACACAATTACAGGCAATTTGACATTGAGAGGCATCACCAAATCTGTTTCTTTTCCTGCAAAAGTAACAGTAAACGGCAACGAAGTGGCAACAACCGCAACTTTCAAAATTGACCGTACCCTTTGGAATGTCATGGAAAACTCTAAAAACAACAAACTATTCGACATGAAAAAAATGGCTGACAATCTGGTAAACGACGAAGTAGAGTTGAAGTTGGACATCAAAGCAAAAGGATAATTTAGCCTTACAACCGCTTCGAGGGGCTATCGCCCGCTCGAAGGGTTGTAAGGAACTACTTTTTTACAAAAAACGGCCTCCTATATTGCCAAAGTAAAACAAGCCTTAATCGCTAAAAAAACTATTTCCATTTCGCTTTAAATACCTGTTTTTGCTTTGAATCGCCTATAGAAATCTCGCAGCCCTTTTTTTTGTGAAGGACTTTGATAAAAGAACCCGCCTCTGCTACCACATCTACCTCTTTCCAAGCAATTGCTTTTCCATTGCGCATCATATCTGCCGCATTTACCAAAATATCGCCTGTTTTGGTCATCAAACTGCCTTCTTTGAGCTGTATTCCCTCAAACATTTGCCCCTGTGATTTAGCTGCATACCAAAAGCCGTCACTCCTTTTTTCAAAAGTAATAGCTTGCTTATCAGGGGTTTGAACCGTAAATTGCTTGGCTGTATTGGGCAATAAATGGAGGATTGCCAATAAAATAATAGAAAGAACATTGATAGCCATAATTGGGAAATGGGAAATGAGAAATGAGAAATGAGAAATGGGAAATGAGAAATGAAAAATGCCTTATCTTCTATCTTGTTTATCTTGTAAATCTTGTCAAAAACAAAAGCCCAAAATAAAAGCCTGTCATTTGCGTGAACTCAAAACAAATGTAATTATTTTGTCCGAATCGAAAAAACTATTATTTTTTCTAAAAAATTAACTTCTTAATAATCAATTATTTACCTCATATCCCGCTCTTTTTTTTCGCTAAAAAAAGATATTTTCGCCTTCCTATTTTCATATCTCCCTTTTTTTCTCTTTTTTTGTAACAAAATACGCCCTCTTTACACAAATAGGGTTCATTTTTAATATATGTATAAGATAAACTAAACAAATAGCTAAATATCATATAGATAATTGACTATTAGGCATATATCTTTATTTTCAATTCTCAATTCTCAACAATATGTGGCAACGTTTTGTACGTGCAGTCAAAGCACTTTTTGGAGCAGCCGTAAGCTCTATCGAAGACCCAAAACTCATTTTGGAGCAAAATATTCGAGACCTCAATGACCAAGTTCCGAAAATGAACGAAAATATCGCTACCGTAAAGGCGAGTGTTACTTTGTTAGAAAAGGAAATGAATCGTTTGAAAAATGAATATCAAGATTTAGTTTCCAAAATGAAAGCCGCGATTAATGCAGGACGTGATGATATAGCTGCAAATTTTGCGATGAAATTGGAGAGTATCAAAGGCAATTTGGCGCAAACACAAGCGCAACATGCTTCTGCGGCAAAGGCGTATGAGAAGGCATTAGAAATCAAAAAAGCCTTTATGAAGGAAAAAGACCGCAAAATAAATGAGGCAAAAGAGGCTTTACGGGCGCATGAGCGCGCAAAATGGCAAGCGAAAGTTGCAGATACCTTGGAGCAATTTGAAGTCGCAGGTTTAGACCAAACCCATGATGATATGCTCAACAAAATCAATGAGCAGACTGCTAAAAATGAAGCTCGTATGGAAATTGCCCTTGAATCTGTGGATTCAGAAGGTATGAAGTTGGAAGAAGATGCCGAAAAATTGCGCGCGCAAGACCTCGTAAACCGCTTCAAAGAAGAAATGGGCTTGAATACAGCAGGCAAAGATAAATTGCAAGATGACTCAGGCAGCGATACACAAAAGGTGAAGTCGTAATCGCATTTCATACGAAATCATTAGTAGCCCTTTGCTGTGGCAAAGGGCTACTATAAGTGGCAAAGGGCTACTATAAGAAAAAAAACAACAAAAAACGCAAAAAATTTTGCAGTCCCAAAAATATCCCTTACCTTCGCACCGCTTTAGTCTTTAGACTGAAAGAAAGGAGACCAATAATTAATGGCAAAAAACAACACAACAGACGAATCACTAGAAGAGGTAGCTCAACTACCCGGCACGGAGGGAAACCTCATCGAACGCGAAGCTGACGAGACACTCCTCAGCTCCCTCAAAGAAAGTATTGCAGATGACGACGACGAAGATTGGTGGAAGGACGAAGACGACTATTCGGTCGCAGAACGCAAAGACCTGTATGACTTGTACAACAGCACAATTCGCGTATTTGAAATCAACAAAATTGTTTCAGGTACGGTAGTAACAAAAACCGATAAAGAGGTTTTGTTAAACATTGGCTACAAATCGGAAGGCATCGTTTCTGTATCAGAATTTCGAGATACTCCTAACCTCAAAGCAGGGGACACAGTGGAGGTGCTTATCGAAGCTACGGAAGACAAGGGCGGACAGTTACGCCTTTCGCGCAAAAAAGCGAAAAGTCAACGTACTTGGGAGAACATCAACAATGCTTTGGATGGGCAATTGATTTTGGAAGGGCAAGTTATGCGCCGTACAAAAGGCGGTTTTGTGGTGGATATTCAAGGAATTGAAGCCTTCCTACCCGGTTCGCAAATAGACGTAAAACCTGTGAAGGATTTTGACGTGTATGTAAACCGAATCATGGAGTTTAAAGTGGTGAAAATTAATCCTACTTACGAAAATGTAGTAGTTTCCCACAAGATTTTGATTGAAGATAAAATCAATGAGCAGCGTATCGAAATCCTCAAGAATTTGGAGAGAGGACAGGTGTTGGAAGGAACGGTCAAAAATATGACCGCTTTCGGGGTATTTATCGATTTGGGCGGCGTTGATGGTTTGTTACATATTACCGATATTTCATGGGGACGTGTTTCCCATCCGAGTGAAGTATTGAGATTGGACGAGAAAGTAAATGTAGTAGTCTTAGAATTTGACGAGGATAAAAAGCGTATCAGCTTGGGTATGAAGCAGTTGCAAGAGCATCCTTGGGAAAATCTGCCTACTGAATTTGTAGAAGGTGCAAAGGTAAAAGGCAAAATCGTTACTGTGGCAGACTACGGTATTTTTATCGAAGTTATCCCAGGCATCGAAGGCTTGATTCATACAAGCGAAATGTCTTGGAGCAGTCATGGCGCAAAAACGCCTACCGAACTTTACAAAGCAGGACAGGATATTGAGGCGATTATTTTAAATATAGACAAAGGCGAACGGAAAATGTCGCTCGGTTTGAAACAACTCAAAAGTGACCCTTGGGCTACCGTTCCTGAAGTATATGCGTTGGGAACAAAGCATACAGGGATTGTGCGCAACATGACAAATTACGGTTTGTTTGTAGAGTTGGAAGAAGGCGTAGATGGCTTGGTTCATATTTCTGACCTTTCTTGGGTAAAGAAATTCAATCATCCTTCGGAATATGTGAAATTAGACGAGCCGATTGAGATTATTGTCTTGTCTTTGGACGTAGAAAACCGCAAACTCAGCTTGGGTCATAAGCAATTGACCGAAGACGTATGGGAAACGTTCTCCTCTGTATTCACGATTGGCTCTATTCACAAAGGCACTATCAAGAAAATTGATGGCAAAGGTGCTTTTGTAGAAACAGAATTTGGCGTAGAAGGGTTCTGCCCACTCAAAGCCTTGAAAGTAGCCGAAGGACAAACGGAACTTACCGCAGATTCTGTGGCAGAGTTTGAAATCACAGAGTTTAATAAAGATGCAAAACGTATTTCTTTGTCTCACACAAACACTTGGCAAAAGAAGGCTGAAGAAGAGGTGACGGAAAAGAAAATAACGAAAGTCAAGGCGAAAAACAAAGACATCGAAACAGGCGACAATTCTGCAATGGGTGACAACGAAGCTTTGGCACAGTTGAAGGAGAAAATGGAGGCAAAAACGGAAGTAGTAGCAACTGCCGAAGTAGTAGCAGCCGAAGTAGTAGCAGCCGAAGTAGTAGCTCCTGCGGAAGTAGTAGCAGCCCCTGAAGTAGTAGCAACAGAAGTTGCTCCGACAACAGAGGAACCTGCAACGGAAGAAAAATAACACAATGGTTTGTAGGTAGATATAGCACTTGTCAAGTCGGAAGGGTTGGCAAGTGCTTTTGTTTGTAGCTGCCATTTTCTAAATGGCAGAGGTCGCAGTTATATTTTTCACACAATCTATGTTTAACAACTACCCAAAAACGCGTTCCATTTTGTCTGATGCGTATCAAAAAATATACGCAGAACATTACAAAAACAATCGTGACGGCGCAACAAGGGCTTCCTCTGTTTCGCAAAAAATGGAAGAATGGCTACACAAAAAAGTCGCTCAAGACCTGCAAGACGGCAAGGACAAATCTACTTTAGAAATCGGTGCAGGAACCTTAAACCAATTATTGTATGAAGAAACGCAGCCTTATGACATTATAGAGCCGTTCACGCAGTTGTTTGAAAAATCGCCCTTATTGCCCAAAATCCGCCACATTTATCAGGATATTGATGACATAAACCTTGATACGCAATATGATAGAATTACGGCGATTGCTACTTTTGAGCATGTATTAGACCTGCCAAAAGTAGTCGCCAAAAGTGCGATATTGCTAAAAGAAAACGGTACTTTGCGGGTTTCTATTCCCAATGAAGGCACTATTTTATGGAAATTGGGCTATACTTTGACCACAGGAATCGAGTTTCGCCTCAAATATGGCTTGCCTTATGAAACCCTTATGCGACACGAGCATGTAAATTCCGCAAAAGACGTAAAGGAAATTGTGTCTTATTTTTTCGGAAACGTAAAAGACCATTCCTTTGGATTGAATCGACATCTTGCTTTTTACCGTTTTTTTGAATGTGCAGAGCCACAAATAGACAAAGCAAAGGCATACTTGAAGTTGTAATTCGGGTAAATTCGGACACTTCTTGGCAAAAATTAAAAGGCTAGCGTCTTTGAAGTTCAAATTCGTGGAATTCTTGGCAAAAATTAAAAGGCTAGCGTCTTTGAAGTTCAAATTCGTGTAAATTCGTGTAATTCGTGGCAAAAATTAAAAGGCAAAAACTTCTAATTTGTAGCAAAAATCAATTACTTATTTCCCATTTCTCCACAGCTCCCACCAACTTCGGATAAAAATCCATCAAAGTAAAATAGGCTTTTTCGGCTTCGTCATACTCTTGTAACTGCCTCATTACAAAGGTTATATCATACAATTCTTTGGCATTTGAGTTCTGAATAGCATATTTATATTCATAATAAAAAGCGGAGGCGGATTTATTCAAAATATAGGTATCCAAATAAGTCGCAATGCCTGACACAAGGGTTTCGTCTATTTTGTAGAGAAAAAGGTAGGCAGGAAGGCGGCTTTTTTTTGCCTTTGCAATGGCTAATATATCCGCTCTGTACGTAGTATATAGGGCTTTGCTGGTATAAAGATGCGTGATTTCGTGTGCCAAAAGGCTCACAAGAGGCTGACGCAAATACTCGGATTCAAAGGTCAAAAAATCGGAATTGAGCAAAATAAGGTGATGTTTTTGGTTAAAAGCCTCATTCACAAACAAAGCCTCCGCATGAAAGCGACCGACCAAAGGGCAGAGATAAATATTCCATTCCCTTTGCGATTTGTCGCCCATAAATTGCTCTATCAAAGTCCATTGACGCTGATAAGTGAGGAATTTTTTGCGCTGTTCTGCGATTAAGCTTTGATAATAAGGCTTATTTTTTTCGAAAAAAGCCCAAAAATGGCTCTCTTTTGCAAATTGTTCCACCAAAGGAAACCATTTTTCCAAGTCTTTTTTCCTGAAATTTTCTTCCAAAATAAAACTATCTATTTCAGAATATTTTTCTTGAAACTGAAAAGTGGGAAAATTAGAAAAATATATGCCCATGCGTATCAAATCGGGAGCCATAATATATTTTTTGTTCTCCATCAAAGTCATCAGCCCCTTTACTGCTGGGTGCTTTCTGTATTTTTTGAACGCAGAATCCACTTTTTTGGTATAAACATTCTCTTTTTCCTCGTAGCCTGCCAAATAATGCAAGACACACATCAGCTCAATTTTGGGGTTTACTTCTACTTTTATGCGTTTTTCCCATTGTGAAAACAGGCAAAAAGGCAGAAACAGAAAGATAAATAGGTATATTTTCATCATAAATGGGAAGTTTTACTTGGGATTTCACGCAGATTCACGCAGATAGGGACGCAGATTCTCCGCAGATTAAGAAAAATTTGCGAAAATCCGCGCTTAAATCTGCGAAAACCTGCGTGAATTAACGCTTAATTCCTTACTTTTGCAGCAAAAATACACAAAAA
>JAYUZN010000336.1:0-11530 GCA_043751755.1 Bacteroidota bacterium
GGAATTGTGCCTTACGTTCTACAGCCACGTACAGAAAGACCTCCGCAGAGTCGCCCGCCTCAAAACAAGGAGCAAAAGCCTCAAAACCGCCCGCCGCAGAGTCGTCCGCCTCAAAATAGGGAGCAAAAACCGCCTGAACCCAAAGCGCAAAATCGTCCGCCACATCCGATCCCTCTCAATCCAAACAAGCCCCCAAAACAGCTGACAATGAATGCGCCGATTCCAGAGATTGCGCCGAAAAGGGAGTTCAGAAAACGCCCCCCAAAGAAGGAGTAGGAAATTAAAAGTTCAGAATTGTGTTACCCTTAAAACGAGATAAGTGGTTCTTATAAAATAAACGAGGTTAAATCGATGCCGCAAGCGTCCGCTTGTTGCAGCTTCTTGAAGCGTCCGCTTCCATCCTCGAAGCGGACGCTTCGAGAAAGGAGGTACAAGCGGACGCTTGCACCAGCAACACAACAAACATGATAACCTTGTTTATTTAGTCAGTACTACTTAAATTTTCCGAAATATACAAATCCGGTAAGGGTGGCTGCCCCAGCCGCCCTTTCTTATTCCGTCCGGTTTTAGACCCTACTACTATCATAAAAGGGCGCGCATTTCCGCTATTTTTGCTCGCTTGCAAAAAAAAATGACACAATGAAAGGAACAAATGCTATTTCTTCGTATTATTGCATAGCGTTTTTTGTACGCATATGACATGCTGTTATTTTTGACAAGATTTACAAGATGAACAAGATAGGAGATTAGAGAGATTCCAATTCTCAATTTCCAATTCTCAATTTCCAATTTCCAATTCTCAATTTCCATATATGCCAAGATTTAACATTTTATTATCGCTCGTCCTGATACATTGCGCCTTGGTAGCTTGTGCGCAAAAACCGAGCAAACCGCCCATTCGCAATGAAGGCAAAGAAAAGACGGCTTTACTGCTCAAAGTAAAACGCCTGCAAGCCGAAAATGATTCACTGCGAAAACTGCTCAATCTCCCAAAATCGCTGCCTGTGATTGCCGAAGAAAACGCCCTATTAGGCAAAGATTTTTCGGCACTCATCAAACAGGCGGATAGCATTTTTGCCTATACTGTCGCGCCTTTTGTCTCCGAACTCCCCACAAATGCCAAAGACGAGATACAAAAGCACAAAATTACGGCAAGGGCAGGAAAGATATGTCCCGCAGATAGAAAGCAACTTGTGGCGATTTTGATGGACAAACATAACTTTGAAGGACCGATAAGCTCCTGCGTTTTTGTGCCGGGAGTCGCTTTTGAGCTGTATGCCAAAGAAAAGGTTGTGCAGGTCTTAGTCTGCTTTAGTTGTGATGAGTGGGCGTTTTTCCTTGACGGAAAAAAAGTGCAACTGTCTTCGTACAATGCCCGCAAAGACTTGTTAGCCCTTGTAAAACCGCTTTTTAGCAAAGATGCCAAAATTCAGGCTTTGCAGTAAACGCTATTTCACGCAGATTTGCGCAGATTTAACCGCAGATTCTCGCAAATTTAACGCAGACTTTTTTCTTAATCTGCGAAAATCTGCCCAAACTTCAACAAACATCATGAAACAGTTCTCCATTTTTCTCTCACTTATCCTCGGCTTGTGCAGCCTACTCCCTGCACAAACCCTACACGTAGTCATGCTCATTGACTGCTACAGCGGTATTGCGCTCTCTTGCGGAATAGACCGCCAAAATATCCAAAAGGAGTTGGACATTATAAAGGCACATACAGGCATGTCCTTGCGCATGTATCCCTGCGAATACGACCCTGCGAGTGCCAAACAAGTGGCGCAAAGCATCATCTGTGGCGCCGATGATGTTATCTTGTTCTACTATTCTGGGCATGGCTATCGCTACGAAGGACAGAAAGACCCTTTTCCCTATATGGCGTTTCGGGCGAGGACTGCCACCGAGTTTTCTTCGGGAAAAATGGTCAGCTTGCAAAATATCCTCGACATTCTCAAGGAAAAAAATGCCCGTCTTACGCTCATTCTCGGCGATTTGTGCAACAATGAACTTCCGATGACCGAGCCACTTAGCCAAGATATTATTGTTACCACGAAAGAAGATGTTTACAAAAACCTCTTTCTCTATTCAAAAGGCTATCTGCTTTCTACGAGTAGCAAAGCGGGGCAAATCTCACAAGCAACCGACAATGGCAGCCGTTGGACTTTGGACTTTTTGGAAACGCTGCATGATGCCGCCCTTCACAACAATGCCGCCAATTGGGAAACCATTTTGGCGAACACAGATGCCCTTTGTAACCAAAAATCGGGCGCGCGCCAAGACCCGTATTATGACAATAAAACAAGTGCTACGACTATTGAGGCGGGATTGGATTTCCATAAAAAATAAGTTTCATGTCACGCAGATAGGACGCAGATGAAAGCAGATAACGCAGATAAAAAATACAATATCTGCGACATCTGCTTTCATCTGCGAAAATCTGCGCGAAACAACAATTCACAATGAAAACACATCTTATCCTTTTCTGTTGTCTTTGGGCAACTTTGCAGGCACAGACCCTGCATTTCATTCCTGTTTTTGCCAAAAACGACCCTCTGCTCGGGGCTTCGGCAAAGCTCACGTATGACAAATGGCTCGCAGAAGCCCAAAAAATCTCCGAAATGACCGACCTGCGCCTCAAGACCTCGTCTTACAATTGCTCAGGCTCTACTTTTGGCAAAATGGAACTTAATACCGTCTTGGACAACTTGGACGTTGCCTCAGATGACGTTATTTTGTTCTACTACTTTGGGCATGGCTATAGGGGAGACAATCAGGCGGCGGGAGACGATTTTCCCAATATATTGCTTGTGCAAAGTGGCGAAGACATTAGTCAGCAGAACTACAACAACTATGCGCACTCTGCCACGTACCTTGCCAATAAGCTGCACAACAAAGGCGCGCGGCTCACGATTTGCATTATAGAGGGCTGCAACAACCTGCCCGGACTCAACGCGCCTGTGTATCGCGAAGGCAAAGACCTTGTATTTCAGAACCTTACAGGGCTGAAAACTGCCAGCTACAAAAAGCTCTTTCGCCAAAGCTGCGGAACGGTCATCATAGCGAGCGCGAGTCCGGGACAAAAAGCCGTTATCCCCAAAAAAGGCGAAATGAGTTTTTTTGGGACCTATCTGTGGAAACACTACGCTACCGCAATAGAAGCAGGAAACCCCAGCTGGGAGAGCATTTTTGCGGCTACGACTACGGACACCAAAACTGCAGTAGGCAATGTAGGCGAAACGCAAGTCCCCAAAAACAAGTGGATACAAGCGAACAGCAACTGCGGCGGCGACAATCCTTGCAGTGCCGACAGCGATGGAGACGGCTACAACGACTGTGTGGACAAATGCAAGTACGAAAAAGGCACTGCCCCTGACGGCTGCCGACACGACCTGCCCGAATTTGTGGATATGGTGCAAGTGCAAGGTGGCACTTTTCAGATGGGGAGCAATGACGGCGACAGTGATGAAAAACCTGTACATTCTGTTACCCTCAGAGGCTACTATATAGGGCGTACCGAAGTAACGCAAAAGCAATGGCGAGAAATCATGGGGACTTCGCCCTCCTATTTCAAAAACTGCGACGACTGCCCTGTAGAGCAGGTTTCGTGGGACGATATACAAGAATTTTTGCGCAAGCTGAACCAAAAATTTCCCGGCAAAAACTATCGTTTGCCTACCGAAGAAGAATGGGAATTTGCGGCACGCGGGGGAAACAATAGCAATGGCTATAAATATGCGGGCAGCAACAGCGATGGAAGCGTGGCTTGGAATAGCAGCAATGCGGAAAATAATACCCACCCTGTAGGGCAGAAAAACGGCAACGAACTGGGTATCTACGACATGAGCGGCAATGTATGGGAATGGTGTGAAGACATATATTCTGCATATAACACAACAAAAAGCGGCTCTTACCGTGTGATTCGTGGTGGTGGTTGGGGCGGCGATGCAAGCGGTTGTCGTGTAGCTTATCGCTGCAGCATTTCGCCCGATGGTCGCGACAGCTTTATAGGTTTTCGTCTCGGCAGGACTAATTAGTTTCTAAGTTTTTTTACCTTCTTATCTTTTTCCACGTTTCTTTTTTAAGGGGCGTGGTTTTTTATATGCGTTAGCATATATAATTAACATCAACCGTGCTAATATATCGTAAAAGGCGAGGATATATGCTAAAAATGCCTAATAGTGTTTTCTATAGGGTTATGGCAAAACGTGGTAAAAACGCTGGAAAGGGGTTTTTTGGGGGGACAGGGCAAGGTAGGTACATGGCGCGCCATGTACCTACCCTTATGCGGTTTTTTCAAATCGCAATGAAGGCTGCTGGCGCATCATATACCTACAAAAAATGAAAAAAATGGTTAAATTTTTTGCGATAGATAAAAAAAACTATATCTTTGCCTCCTCAATCCCATACAGATGTTACAGATGCGTATTTTCACTTTGCCGTATGACAAAGTAGTCGAAGGTTTTCCTGATGAGATAATCACCTCATTTTGTATGAACAAAAAGGTGCATCAAATGCAGTCGCAGTTTTTTCTGCAAGAGGGGCAGCCCTTTTGGTCTGTGTCTATCTTGTACGAATTGGTGGGCAAAGAGGAAAACACTACGCGTGAGTTGGATGATGCGCAAAACAAGCTGTTTACTGTGCTACGCACTTGGCGGCGCGAGAAGTCGGAGAAGGAGGTGATACCTGCCTATTTGATAGCCACAAATGTACATTTTGTGCAGATGATAAAGCTCAAATGTTTGAGTTTGGAGTCGCTCAAAAGCATTAAGGGTTTTGGACATGCCAAAATAGGGAAGTATGGCAAAGAAATCACAGAGATGATAAAATTGTTTTATGAACAACCGTAATATATGACTGCCGATTATCCTATTTTTGAACAATGGTACAAAACAAACGCCTGGATATTGGACCGCTGTGAGCGTATGCCTAAGAGCACGCGCTTTGCGATTTCGGGGCGAATAATGGCACTTTCGCTTACGGTGATGGAGCAGATAATCGAGGCGGTTTATACCAAAGAACGACAGCCTATTTTGCGCAGCATGAATATGAATTTGGAGAAATTGCGGATATTTTTCCGCTTGTGCCACGACAAGCACTATATTTCTACCGCACAATATCAGTTCATTTCCACTGAGTTGCAAACTGTGGGTAAGATGTGTGGGGGCTGGATGAAAAACTAAGGCTGTAGCTTATGAAACATTTTACCAACCTATATCCGTATTTTTGTAGCTTCAAGAACTTGCTGCTTGCCTACCGAAAAGTAAAATCGGGTAGCCGTAAAAACGGGGAACGTGCCGCTTGTTTTTTTGACTTAGAAAACCGCCTCTTAGCGATTCAGGATTCGCTCTTAGACAAAAGCTATATGCCAGATAGTTATCGTTATTTTCAGATAAATGAGCCCAAGAAAAGGCTGGTGTCTGTAGCAACCGTCCGCGACAGGATTGTGCATCATGCCCTTGTCAATGTCTTGACCCCCTTGTATGAGCCTTACTTTATTTTTGATAGCTATGCTAATCGCCAAGGCAAAGGTACACAAGCAGCCATTCAAAGGGCGCAGTTGTTTGTGCAAAAAAATAGCTGGTTTGCCAAGTTCGACATCTTAAAATACTTCGACTCTATAGACCATAGCATCTTGTTGCAACTCCTCGCCAAGCGAATCTGCGACAAAGATTTATTGCTGATATTGGAAAGGGTAATTGCAAATGGCGGAGCAAATGGCAAGGGCTTGCCCATTGGCAACCTCACTTCGCAGTTTTTTGCCAATGTGTATTTAGACGAATTGGACAAATATGTGAAACAAACGCTTCATGTTCGGCATTATATTCGCTATATGGACGATTTTGTGCTGTTTTCTCCCGACAAAGACCATCTCAAAATTCAGCAAGCTGCCCTTGCGACATTTTTGGAGGAGCAGCTCAAACTGCGCATCAACCCTGCTTCCAGCTTTCTCAACAAAGCGCAAAATGGGCTTTCTTTTTTGGGAGTGCGTATTTTCCGAACACAAATTCGCACGCATCCCAAAAGCCTCAAACTGATATGTGCCAAGATTAGGCGCAAAAATTATTTGTTAGCACAAGGGCTTATCGGCGCAGATAGTTTTATTGCTACCATGAATAGCTATTATGCGCATTTGAAAAAATATACGCCTAATTCCCTCAAAAAGCGTATATTTGTGCGGGCAACAGTCGCTGAGCGGCTCTAACCGTGTGATTCGTGGTGGTAGTTGGAACAACGATGCAAGCAATTGTCGTGTAGCTAATCGCAACAACAATTCGCCCGATAATCGCAACAACAATATAGGTTTTCGTCTCGGCAATACGGAATCTCCGCCCGTCTAATGTCCTCGTATATGACAACATTACAGTGCGTTTTCCTGTCCCGACTGTTGTCCTGTACCTGCCACAAGCAAGGTCAAATACTTTTGCGTTCCTTGTCAAGCTGCAATATGCTTTTCAAGGGGCGTTTTGCTGAAATGATAGGCTTTCGTGTGGTTCGTTTGCCTTAGGAAAGGAGGTCTCAATATGAACAGTTTACTATTCCTTCTCTCCCGTTGTTGGGAGACAAAAAGCAGAAATCGGCAGGAGTATGAGTAGGTTGCGGAGCGATTCGAAAGTTCTCCTGTTTTTAACTGTTCACTACTAACTGCTAACTGAAAAAATGGGCGTTGTTGGGCGGCAAGGCATTCAAAATGCCTTTTTTTCTTATCTGGGCATTACCCTTGGGATTGTCAATAAATTGGTACTCTTTACCCATATTTTGGGCAAGGAGAAAATGGGTTTGGAGGCAGTGATTCTTTCGGCGGCGGTCATGCTGTCCGAAATTGCCCGCTTTGGGTCTTCTTCTATTTTGCTACGTTTTTATCCTTTTTTTGACAAAAATACAGAAGCCAGAAAACAACTTACCTTTTTTACTACCTTGTTATATCCTTTATTGGGATATATTGTGGTTTCTGCTTTTATTTTGTTATTTAGAGAAAATTTTATTCATTTTTATGCAAATAAATCTCCCCTTTTTGTAGCATATTATTTTTATGTATTTCCGATATGGTTGGGCTTGATGCTCTTTAATGGCTTATATACTTTTGCGCAAACACAACTCAAAACCGTTTTGCCTACGGCTTTATTTGAAATTGGCAGCAAAGTATTTCATACGATAGCTGTCCTGTTATTTTTCATAAATTGGGTAGATATAAATGGCTTTTTTATCATTTATGCCTGCGCCTATCTGCTCAACGCTGTCGTTTTATTGATATATTTAATATGGCTCAAACGCTATCAAATCAGCTTTAAATGGGATAAATTGCGCGGAAAAAAGATGCGAATCATGATGAAATACGGTTTTTATTCCTTCCTTTCTCGTTCTGCTTATGTGATAAATGAAAACATTGCTGTCCTACAAATTGCCAGCCTTGGATTGGAAATTACTTCTGTTTTTTCTATTGCAAACCAAATGGCTTTGATGATATATGTGCCTACAAGGGCTTTATTTAATATTACGATTCCCTTAGTAACGCAGCATTTACAAAGCAAAAACTATGAGGAATTGGCAAAGTTATATCAAAAAACTTCTACAAATGGATTGATTTTTGGTTTATTGTTATTTTCAGGAATTTGGGGAAATATTGATGATTTGTTTAGGCTTATAGGCAAGGATTTTGCTGAAGGAAAATGGATTTTTTTTGTGCTTGCTTGTGGACGCATGATAGATGTGGCGCATGGCTTAAATGTGGCAATCATTGTGAGTTCCAAATATTATCGCTACAATTTGTATAGTATTGTGTTATTGTTGATAATGGTGGTTACTTTTAATGCTATTTTTATCGAAAAGTTGGGCGGAATCGGACCAGGAATTGCTTCTGCAACAGCATTTTTCATTTATAATAGCATTAATACCTATTTGGTTTGGAAAAAATTTGGGATTCAGCCTTTTTCTGTTGCCAATATAAAAACGGCTTTTATTGCGCTAATTGCTTGGTTTTCAGGCTATTTAATGCCAATACTTTCGGGTATTTGGCTCAATATTATCTTTCACTCTGTCGTAATTGGCGGCGTATTTATGGGTTTGTTACTGTATTTTCAGGTTTCAGAAGATGTTATGCGAATGGCGAAAAAGATTCGTATTTCTCGCAGATGAACGCAGATTTAACCGCAAATTTCCGCAAATTATTTATATTTTTGTACAAATCTGCAGAAGTTTGAAATGCTTGTGTTGAAGTATTTATTTTCCACAAAAACATGAAATATTTTACCATTCTTATTTGGTTTTTTTCCCTTGTAGGCGTATTTTATATGCTCTATACGATTGAATATTTTTTCGACTTTTTTCACTACTTTGACAAGGCGTATATGGCAAAAAAAGGCTTCTCTTTTGGCGATATGTTCCTGCGAAGAGACATAGATTTTTGGAACGCAAAAAAAGACAAAGTACATGATTATGTGTGGGTTACAGCTTTGTATTTGCATGTTATAGGCTCTTTGTTAGCAATCTCAATAGGTCCTTTTCAGTTTGTCAAAATTTTGAGAGAAAAAAAGACAAAATGGCATAGAAATCTTGGGAAAATATATGTTGGCAGCATTTTATTTTTGGGCGTACCTACGGGTGGTTATATGGCGTTTTTTGCAAATGGAGGGATTTGGGCAAGCATAGGTTTTGGCATTTTGACCCTTTTATGGCTGACTACCACGTATTTAGCCTATCAATTTATCCGAAAAGGAAACCTAAAAGCGCATCAAAATTGGATGATTCGCAGTTATGCGATAACTTTTGCGGCGGCTACTTTGCGGTTTTGGACGATGTTTCTTTCTGCAAATCCAGAAGTTTTTACTAATTTTGGGGTCTTAGACGTGCGGCAGGCGATTACGATTGCCTGTGCGTGGTTGGCGTGGATTCCGAATATTATCGTGGCAGAGTTGATTATTTCACGCAGATTTTCGCAGATAGTGACGCAGATTTAACGCAGATTAAGAATATTTGCGAAAATCTGTGCTTTCATCTGCGAAAATCTGCGGTTAAATTTGCGAAAATCTGCGTGCCAAAAATGATATATCTGCGACATCTGCTTTCATCTGCGAAAATCTGCGTGCCAAAAATTGAAAACAAATGCTTTTTCCCGCTCACTTGCTCAAAACAAAAATAGCGCAAGAAATCGAATATATTTGGGACATTGTCCGCAAAAAATGGTATGTTTGCACGCCAGAGGAGCGTGTGCGGCAGGGGCTTGTTATGTATTTGATTCAGCAAAAAAATATCCCCCCTGCTTGTATTGGCATAGAAAAGCAAATTACCTATTTTGAGCGAAAAAAAAGATTTGATGTAGTAGTGTTCGATAACATGGGAAAACCTTACTTACTTTGCGAATGTAAAGCCCCTTCTATTGCCCTTTCTCAAGAAACAGCTTACCAAATTTGCCGTTACAATCATGTGTTACAAGCCCCTTTTCTGCTGCTAACCAATGGCTTAGAGATGTTTTGTTTTGGGAAAAATGAGACCGAAGACTTGGTGCTTGTAGAATTTTGAAAATGGACTTTACAACCCCTTCGAGGGGCTATCGCCCACTCGAAGGATTGTAAAGTCATATAATTATTTTTTTTCACCTTGTAGTAACCGAAATAGTCTTTTCATACAAAGTAAATCGTGTATCTGCCCGCTTTTCTCCTTTGAAATTGATGCGATAAATGTCTGAAATTTCTATATAAAACCTTGTTCCGCTGCTTGTTTGAAATGTTTCCGCAGGAATCGGAATACGAACCTCTGCACTTGCATTAAAAAGTTTTGAATCAAATTCGCCTGTTGTCGCAAAGGCAAAACAGCTTTGTCTAACAACTTTCACCTTCCCAATTTCATATTTCGCATCTTGTGCCATAGCCGCCGCAAATGTGGAATTAGGCACGATTCTAATGGTTATATAAGAGCCTTTTCCAGCCTGTGTAGTCGAAGTTATTTTTTGCCCATTGAGCAAAATCTCAATCGTAGGCTTGGGCGGTTCTAAGACATTGAAGGCGATTTCGCCCAAAGGTTCTACCTTTTCTCCTATGTTATTGGAGACAGAAACCACACATTTATTTCCTTTTGGCACTATCATAAATTTGCGGGTATGCTCTGTACTTTGCTGAATATCAGCGTCCGTAGCCGTACAAACGGGATGGTAATCGCTGCACAAATCAGGAACATGGATATTGATAAGGTTTGCGCAACCTCTATACAGGTTTTGAACTGCTGCTGAAGAAACGACAATGTCATGGTTGCCTGTATCTTGGGCAAAGGCGGAGTGTATGCCTCCTATGCAGAAAAATGGGAGAAATATCTTGGAAAAAGTCATAAAAAATTTGTTTAAGTTTTGTGATTTCGCGCAGATTTTCGCAGATTTAACCGCAGATTTTCGCAAATATTTTTAATCTGCGTTAAATCTGCGTCTCCGTCTGCGAAAATCTGCGAGAAATAACTATTTCGCCAAAAAAGAAATATTCCCTTCATACAGCGTAAAACGGCTATCTGCTATCTTTTCGCCCTTGAAATTGATGCGATACGTTTCGGACATCTCCACAAAAATCTTGGCACCACTCCCACAAGTAAAAGCGTCTCCCGGAATGGGAAGATTTATCCCTTCAACCGCATCATAACCGTTTGTATTCACTTCGCCCACCATTTGAGGCGCACCAAGCCCACATTGCGTAAAAAACTTGATAGTTGCAATCCCATATTTGGCATCTTGTGGCATAGCAGCCGCAAATTCTGGGTCAGGCTCAATTTTAATCGTAAGACGCGAGCCTTTTGACGCAGCCGTTGAGGACGTTGCCCTCTGCCCATTGACCAAAATTTCCATAAAAGGCTTGGGCGGCTCTATGACATTAAAGGTCAAGGTTCCCAAAAGTTCTGGGGTTTCCCCAATGTTATTGGAAACAGATAAGATACATTTATTGCCACGTGGCACAATCAAAAACTTGCGCCTTGTTTCTGTACTTTGCTGAATATCAGCCTCTGTAGCCGTACAAATAGGGTTGTAGTCGCTGCACAAATCGGGAACATTGACATTCACAAAATTGCCACAATTGCGGTACAAATTCTGAATCGCTGCCGAAGAAACGAGAATATCATGTTTGCCCGTAGTTTGTGCGGAAGCATAGCACAAACCCACACACAAAAGAGGGAGAATGGTTTTGAAAAAAGTCATATTTGCGAGGAATTATAGGGCAAAGATAGGGGAAGGCACAAGGGGATACAAGGCAAAAAAAAATGCCCTACTATGTTGAATAATTTTCACAAAGGTAAATAAACCTAAAATAACATTACGAAAACAAGGTTACGAAAAACCGCGCAGATTTCCGCAAATTTTTCTTAATCTGCGAAAATCTGCGTCTCCATCTGCGTGAAAATCACAAGGTGAAAATCACAAATTCGTCAAAATATAATCCGTCATTTTTTGATACAAGTGCATACGCGTCATGCCCCCGCCAATGCTATGATTTTTGTTCGGATACGCCATCATATCAAACGGTTTTCCTGCATTCACCAACGCCGTAACCCACTCCAT
>JAYUZN010000337.1:0-1712 GCA_043751755.1 Bacteroidota bacterium
GTCCATTCTTCTACGACTAAAACATCTTTAATATCGATATATACCATTTTTCTGTAAAGATTATTTTTCTTATCTCTGGCTTGTGTAACAAAAATTTTGTTTTTAACAGACTCATATAAAGGCAGAAATTTTGCAGCACTTACACGATTTTGCACCAAACTCTTGAGGTATAATTGTTGTACACAAACCTCATACCTGAGCCTAAAAGCATCATTACTAAGCCCTTTGTAGCTAAGAAAATCGGTAGGTCTCCACTTTCTTCTGTTCTCATCAGAATGGCTTTGCGCTGCCTCTTGCTTCATTTTTTGTGCTTTTGCCGCATTTTCATTTATACAAAAAGCCTGAGAAACCGCATGAGAAAGTTTTGTTTTCCATGTTTTGTAAAGGTCTTCGTACCCTGATGTAAGAGGTGCATATTCATCTCCTATATCAAAGTTATCTTTTTCGTAATCCATTAACAATAAATAATGTGTGTCATTTTTGAGCATATCTTCGGGGTTTCGTTCATTGATGACTGCCGTCGAAATACTTTCATTTTTGAGCTTACTTATGCTACGAATATTGTCCTTCATATAAGTTATAAGAGACTTATCCCCTTTGAGTTTGCCCAATGTGGCATCTATAAGGGTTATCGAAAATTGGCGAAAATCTATGAGAGCGGGTTTATCTTCATTTTGTTGAGCCTTCATTTTCAGCTCTTTTTGCATCACCTTAATGTCCAAAGCTTGCAAATAAGTCATCCAATCCGTCAAGAATTGATGCAACTGAGCGCAGCGGCTTTTTTCATATTTGTCCGCCGATTCGATAGAATGATAGGACATCTTTGTTTTGTTTTTGAGGTCTGTATCTTGTATGTAAATAACCTCTTTTCTTTGCAGCAAGGCTTTATTCCCAATTTGCCCTACAGCTTCTATTTTGCCATCTGTATTGGAATACTTGGGAATATAGGGCATTTTGCTGTTATATATTCCTTTATTATTTGGGTCTAAATAGGCTTGTGGCGAAATAGCTCTCATGCGTGTCGCAGCATCATTTACAAATAATTCAAAGCGTTTGGTATTTTTGTAGTTATGGTTTATACTGATAGACAAAACATTTATATAAGCATATCCTTTTTTTGAGGTAAAATCGTCCCATAAGAGATAGAAACAGTTATTGTTTATTTTCCCTTTGGAATGAAAATAGTGCGCTAACAAAGTGTTGAGCCAACAATGTGCGGTATCTTTGACTGAGTAATGCGTAAAAAGGGCATATTCCAAGTTTTGTCCTTCAAATTCTATCTGTGAAGGGTCATTTTTTTTATACAAAACATAGATTTTCCTTACAGGTTTGTGCAAATAGTACGGATGATCGCCACACAAATCTTTGATAAGTCGGTGAAAAAGTCCATAAGCAGCCTTTCCTACCTGAGCGATAATACTTGGCGGAATCTCATATACTCTTATGTCATATAAGGCAATGAGTTTGGAAAAATCGGTGTTTTCCAACTCAAAAATAAGGGAAGATGTTTTTACAGTTTCAGTCATAACGTGTTGTTATTTGCTTAATTGTTGTTGTGTAAAGGTAATAAAATCTCGAAACCCCCTGTGTAATTTATTGGGATTTTTGAGCGAAAGTGTGGAAGGAATAACGGCAATATCACATTCATTATAGTGATTGCTTGGTTCAAGCGTTTTTCCTTTTAGGGTAAAATATTGATTTTTATAGGACTG
>JAYUZN010000338.1:0-25072 GCA_043751755.1 Bacteroidota bacterium
ATGGCGAAAGCAATATATGATTTACAATTCGTTTCTTTCGGATTTCATATTAATAACTCCTCGTAAATTTCTGTTGCAAGATTAGCCCTAAAGGGGGGAGAAAGGCTTTACCCCCCTTTAGGGGGGCAGGGGGGCAAATGACAAACTGTTAAGTTATTTAATTTTCGTTCCTAATACTCCCCTTATATTTTTTATTTTTCTATCAAAAAAAATCAAATTATACAGATTTTCAAATAAAAACAGTAATTTTGCAGGGCAAAGCCATTTTCATTCAAAATGGTACAATCATTGCGCACGAAAAGTCGTATTTTCCCCATTCATTCTTTTTAGTATCAAATAAGACCATGGCAAACATAGATAGAAAAAACGAAAACAACACAAAGGCATTGCCGCTTTCTTTCAATTGGAAAGATGTGCTTATGATAGGCTTATTTCTCGTAGGCGCAGGAGGCATTATTTATTCTATTCGCCAAACGGATAAAAATGCCGAAAGTAGCGTTTCTACCCATTTGATTGAAAAAGTCGAAAACCAACAAATTGCCCAAGTCGAAAATCCTGTAGTAAAGGAAACACAAACGCAGACAGCAATCGAAGTTTCGCAGCCTGTTACTACTACAATAACTGCTCATAACAATACAGAAGCGCAAGCAGGGCAAACCAAAAAGGTAGAAAGCCCTCTTTCGGGAATGGAAACAAAAACCCCTCCTGCAAAAACGGAAACCCGAGAAGTGCCTGCCGCAGATGAACAAATGGTGGCAAAAGGCATAGAAACGCCTGTTAAACCAGAAAGAGGGCTGATTTTGGCAACTGATGTAAAGGCACGTGAAGGAGCCGCTCCCATTGTGCCTGCTCCCAAGGTAGAGGCAAAACCTGCCCCTTATACGCCGTCAAAAACAGCAGGAAATGGCAATTTCTTTCTCATAGCTGCCAGCCGTTCTACTATGCCAGAGGCAATGAAAGCCGTTGAAGACTTGAAAAAACAAGGGTTTGCCAAGCCTATTATTCTCGAGCCTTCTAAGGAAGCAGGGACAAGCAATTTTCGGATTTTCATCTATAGAGACATAGACCGAGCCAAAGTAGATGCTTACAAAAATGCGAATGCGGATAAAGTAGGGAGTTATTGGGTTTGGCAAAAAAAATAGGGATTTCACGCAGATTTTCGCAGATTCATAGACGCAGACTTACACAGATTAAGAATAAGTTGTTCAGCTTTGCGCACTCTTAGGAACACGAAAAGAATAACCTTATAATTTACCACTAAGGCACGAAGGGAACTAAGAAAGGAAAAGTGTGGCTTAGATGTCTTCTTTTACGCTATTGCTTCGTGTTTCTTCGTGTCTTAGTGGTGAGAAAAACAGCAAGTTATTTAATTTGTGTTCCTTATCTGCTAGAATCTGCGTGAACCATACACCAATTCCCGAAATTCCGCCCCTGCCACATAGCCTATTTTCTGATAAATATAATTAGAAACAGCATTTTCCATTTCCGTAAAAAGCCCACAATACACAAAACCTTGTTGCAACATTTTTTCGCTTAATGCCTGCACAATGCTTGTGGCATAGCCTTTTCCCCGCATATTTGGGGACGTATAAACCAATCCTACCATAGCAATATGCGGCGTTTTGCGCACAATCCCTGCAATGCTTACCATTTCACCCGCCACAAGCCACTTACAAATAGCCTTCTCTGCTACCTTTTTTTTCATATATAAAACCGCCTCTTCCTTCGTACTTGTATGCGCATCATGTATATCTGTCTGAAAAGCAATGAGCCAATCTGCCAACAAATCTATTTCTGCCATGTCCGCATATTCCCACTGCCCTGCCGCTATATGAAGGGGATTTACTGTTATTAATTGATGCAACAACAGCCCAATTCTCTCTGTTGGCGTTTCGGGATAATGGTTTTCAAATAGCTCCGAACAGGCTTTTTCCGCAATGACCGTTACCACATCTAACTGATTTTTAGCATAAAAATGCGCCAACGTGTTGATAGCTTCTGCTTGATTTTCATTTGTAGCAATCATGAGTTTTGTACCTTGCAGCATAGCGGTTGCTTGTATCTGTCCATTTTCGCATACATTTGTCCACAACACGCTTTCCTGAAGCACCTCTTCCGCCGCAAAAGCCTTAGAAAAGCCCAGAATCATGTTATTTTCCAATTCTCTTTGGCAAAGATAGGTTTCTGTTTCTGCCAAAAAAGAAGCAGCTGTGGTATAATGGTCAAGATAAATCATGGTTTGAATGTGGGCTTAAACCCAGCCTACAAAGTTAGCAAATAAATCGGTTATTTCTGTCGTTTTACCGCAAAGTACGCAAAGGAATACTGAAAAACCGCACAACTATAAAAAAACTTGCCTAATACGCGTAAAAAACCTATTTTTGCATACATAAAAAAACACAAGCTCCTATGATAAATGAAAATGATGCCCTTTTGCAAGATACAAAGCTACAAAACGGCAAATTTGTAATAAAAAAAACATTAGGGCAGGGTGGTTTTGGCATAACTTACCTCTGCGACCACTTGCTGATGGGCTTGGTTGTGGTCAAGGAACTCTTTCTGTATCAGGCTTGTAGGCGAGAAACAGCGCAATTTCAGGTAAAACCCCTTATTTCTGCCGAAGAATTTGCTTTGTATAAAGACCGCTTTTTGGACGAAGCCAAAACCCTTGTCAAGCTCAAGCAGATAGACGGAATTGTGCATGTTTTCGATTTTTTTGAGGAAAATAACACCGTTTATTTTGCGATGGAATACATTGCTGCCGAGTCTTTGTTGGATTTGATAACCGAATATAGACGCTTGCAGGACAAAATGCCTGAATATTTGGCAATAGAAATTATCGAAAAAGTGAGTATTTCCCTCCAAAAAGTGCATGAATTGGGCATTTTGCACAGAGATATAAAGCCGCATAATATTTTGGTCGGCGATAAATGGAAACCTTATTTGATAGATTTTGGAATTGCCCGAAGTTTTCAAGAGGGAAAAACAGCCTATCATACTACGATGGCTACGCCGGGTTATAGCGCGCCTGAACAGATGACGGAGGAAGGGAAAAAAAGTGCTTCTATGGATATTTATGCCTTGGGAGCGACTTTGTATTTTTGCCTTACCCAAAAACACCCGCAAACTTTGGCAGAAATGGCTGTAAATGGCTATATTTCGCCCAAACAACTGAATCCTGCCATTTCGGACAAAACGAATGCTGCGATTGTGAAGGCGATGGAGTTGAAAAGTGAAAATCGTTTTCAAAATATTGCAGAATGGCTGGCAGCTTTGGGCATAGAAAGGAAGGAAAAACAGGAAGAACCACGCCCGAATCAGGCAAATCAGCCCGATAAAACGCTTTTTATTCCCATAGAAAAACAGCCTATAACAGAAATCATTGCGCCAAAGCCTGTAAGTCAAGCCCCTAAAATCCCTAAGAATAGTTTGCTAAAAGTTGCCCTTCTTATTTCTGTAATTGGGGCAATTGGAGCTATTTTTATATTTTCACTGAGTATCTTTGAAAAAAAGAGTCCAAAACCTGCTGCTTCTTACGAAACAAAAAAAGAAGCCTATACCCGCCTCCCTAACAATCCGCTTACTATGGAGTGGGCAGAAGATGCGAATAGCAAGGGCTTACTCCCGGATTGGCAAGAGCTTATGTTTACGCCTTACGAAAATTCTTTTGCTTGCAAGGTAACAGGCTACCTGAAATTGGACAAAATTGAGGTCAGTAAGTTGGCGATTCAAATGGCTTTTTTTGACGAAAATGAGACCTTAGCCCACACCGAAAACTATGAGCCGATTCCGCAAGGTGATGAGATAACGTATAGAAGTGGCGATTTGATTCCGATTCATTTGTTGGTGTATGAGGAAAAAGCCGCAACAAAGGCTTGGAAAAAGGTGAAAATGAAGGTGGCTTTTATCGAAAAAAACAAGGCTGCTGGCAATTCTTCCAAAACCAAAATCTTGCCTGTAAAATGGCTGAATGCGCCGAATGAAAATTATGAATTGACGATAAAATCTCGTTTTGACAATTTTTCGGAGGGTTTTAACAAAAAGGAATCGTATCATAAATTTGAATATGAAGTGAGCAATATGGGCAATTATAGCTTCAATCAGCTGAAATTAGCCCTATATTACTACGGAAAAAAGGGAAATCTCTTGGACAAATGCGAAAGATATGCTTTTACGGATAGCGACCCGAAACTCAATGCAGGACAGACACGTATTTTTTATAGTACTTGCGGGTTTGATGCGCCTCTTTCGGCATTTGAATATTTTGAAGTAGTCGTTTTGGAGTATAAATGAGCTTAGGGTTCACGCAGATTTTCGCAGATTTAACCGCAGATTTTCGCAGATACTTGTACAGTGAGCGTAGCCGAACTGACCGCTGCCGCAAGCGTCCGCTTGTGGCACGATGTTGAAGCGTCCGCTTCGAGTATGGAAGCGGACGCTTCAAGAAAGGAGGTACAAGCGGACGCTTGCACCAGCAGCCAGATTTTCGCAGATTTTTTTCATCTGCGTGAAATCTGCGTCCCCATCTGCGTTTATCTGCGTGAAATAAACCAACTATCATATGAACACACCATATCCCATTTACATTGGCAATGACATTCTGCCGCAAATCGCACCCGACATAGCCGCCAAAAACTACACGCAAGTCATCGTTTTGGCAGACGAAAACACATATAGAGATTGCTATCCTTTGTTAAAACCGTATTTGCCTGCGCATAAAGTCATTCCTATTTTGGCAGGAGAGGAACACAAAACCCTCGCTACTTGCGAAAAAATATGGGCTTTGCTCACAGAATTGAACTTGGATAGAAAATCGCTCATCATCAACTTGGGCGGGGGCGTAGTCGGCGACTTAGGTGGCTTTATAGCAGGGATTTATAAGCGTGGAATAGATTTTGTACAAGTGCCTACGACCTTACTCGCTATGTGTGATGCAAGCGTGGGCGGAAAGGTGGGCATAGATTTTTTGTATGCCAAAAACCAATTAGGTTTGTTTTCTATGCCAAAAGCTGTCTATATTTGCCCCCGATTTCTGGAAACACTGCCCAAAAGAGAATGGTTTTCGGGCTTTGCGGAGGTGGTCAAGCATCATCTCATTGCAGATGCGGCGGCTTGGAAAAAGCTGCTGTTCGCTACGCCTCAACAGATAGCCATAGAAACGCTCATTCGCCATTCGGTAAATCTCAAAGCGGAGATCGTGGCACAAGATTTTGACGAGCAGCATATTCGCAAGTCCCTCAATTTTGGGCATACTATCGGACATGCCATAGAGAGTTATTTTTTGGGTTTTGACGGGGAAAAAATGCTGCATGGCGAAGCGGTTGCGATAGGAATTATTTGTGAATCTCATATTTCTTTTCAAAAAGGATTCCTTTCTGAAAATGAATTAACAGAAATTTCGACCTATATTTGCAGCCATTTTAGGCTGGCAGACATTCCTTTTTTTGCCTATTCTCATATTTTTGCCTTGATGATGCAAGATAAAAAAAACCATAATCAACTCATTCTTTGTGTGTTGCTGAGGGGGATAGGAAAGGTGAAAATAGGAGAGCCTATTTCTTTTGAAGATTTCTGCCGAAGTATGAATTATTTTCAAAAAAAATGAAAAATGATTTGTTTTCAAAAAAAATGCCTATTTTTGTCCTATCAATGAACATCAAAGGTAAGTATTCACTGATGACTGCTAACTGTTCACTGCTAACTGTTCACTGATGACTGCTAACTGCTAACTGTTATTTTTATGAGAATGCAAAAAAATATCGAAGAGCGATATACCTTACTCACCTTGTTAGATGAGAACTTAAATTCCGCTTTTGCCCCACAAGTAAAAAGCGAATTTGTGTTACTCAATACAAGCGGGGCGCGTAATATTATTGTCAATCTTCAACATGTGAAATACATAGATAGCTCTGGGCTGAGTGCTATCCTTACCGCAAATCGGGGCTGCGAAGAAGCTGGCGGCGTGCTTGTGTTGTGTCATTTGACCGAGCATGTAGAGAAACTTATCACTATCACGCGCCTCGACGAAGTGTTGAATATTATTCCGACCGAAAGAGAAGCTATAGAGCAGGTTATCATGGCGGATATAGAGGCTGATTTATTAGCCGCAGACGATATGGACACAGCAACAGCAACTAACGCATAAATTTACACCTATAACCCATAAAACGTAATCTTAGATATGTTTAGATTGGCAGACAATTTTGAAGACGACCGCCTCGAAGAGGACGAAGACGACTTTACCGACATCGATGGCGATGATGAAGATGACGACTTCATCGACGATGACGAGGCTTATGCAATTGACGAAGAGGACTTGGAAGACCTCAGCGACGACATTGAGTATGATGATGAGCAAATAGAAGACCCTTTTGGGGACGATGAGGATTATGATGATGATGAAGATGATGACCTCTTTGAGGAGGTTATTTGAGTCGAATAAAGGAAATTTTACCTACAAGATGTCGCACAAGCACCTCTTGTAGGCTCTTCTTTTTATGCTCAAGTATTCTTACAAAGTAATTGAAAATAACTCAAATTATCTTTTGGGTGAGGCTGTGAAAAAGCAATCCTTCTAAGAACTATGGAAATTTTTCCATGATAGATTATCATTGCAGAAGCCCCGTAGGGGGCGAAATATTTATAGAAATATCCAAAACCCACACTCTTTTAGCTCCGTAGGAGCGAAATATTTATAAGAGGGGGGCGGGGTAATTATTTTCTATAAATATTTCATCCCTACGGGATTAAACACAAACAAGTGATTTTCAATTATATACATCCTTTTCTGTAGTTCTTAGAATCCTTAGGCAATTTTCAATTACAAAGCCTTCCTACGCATCACCTATTCCTCATGTTTTATGTACAAACATTAGGCTCATCTTCCGCCTTGCCTATTCCCGGACGAGGGGTTTCTTCACAGGTTGTTACCTACAATGACAAGCACTATCTCATAGATTGTGGCGAAGGCACACAGACTCAAATGATGCGTTTTAAGACTAAAATGCACCGTATAGAAGCTTTGTTTATTTCGCACTTGCATGGCGACCATATATTGGGTTTGCCCGGCTTGTTGAGTTCATTTAGCTTGGAAGGGAGGGAAAAAGCCCTCAAAATTCACGCGCCTGCCGCTATCAAAACCTTGTTAGATACGGTTTTTCAGCTTACCTTTAGCTATCTTTCTTATCCGATAGAAATTATCCCGCTTGAAGATTTTCAAGTTGGGCAGGTATTATTTAGCACAGATAGCCTGCAAGTCAGCCTATTACCCTTGAAGCATAGGATTTATTGTAGAGGTTTTTTGTTTAAAGAAGTGAATAAAAAGCCCAAATTTAATTTTTACAAAGCAAAAGCCCTTGACATTCCCAACAACTATTTTCACCTCCTCAAATTAGGAAATAATATTACGCTTGAAGAGGGTACTTTTATTACTGCTGACCAAGTATTAGACCCGCCCGATTTGCCCCAATCGTTTGCATACTGTTCAGATACAGCCTATTACCCCGACCTTGTGCCGCATATTCAAGGCGTAAATCTCCTCTATCACGAAGCCACTTTTGCCAATGACCAACAACAAAGGGCAAAGGAAACGGCACATTCTACCGCCGAACAAGCGGCTACGATTGCGCAGGCAGCCCAAGTAGGGCAGTTATTGCTGGGGCATTTCTCGGCACGTTACAAGGATTTATCTGTGTTGTGGGAGGAAGCCAAAGCGATTTTCCCCAATACGTTGCTGGCAAATGACGGGGAAGTGTATAAAGTTCAATAGTTATACTTTGAATGAGATAAATTTTCCTTCAAAGATATTATTTCTTGAAGAAAAGATGCGTTTACAGGAAAATTCACGGAAAATCTATCCCATTTTAAGTATAGTCAAAATATTTTGCTAATTTTGCAGAAGGCAATTTTATACATTTCAAAAATGCGAAGAACAATCATTACAGATATAAAACAATTATCCATCAAAATAGAAGGCTTGTGGCGAGAAGCTAATGTGTTTGACTGGGAACTCAAGCCTGATGTGAATATTCTTTCTGGGGCAAATGGAAGTGGGAAAAGTACCATTTTGAGGATTTTGTATTTTATACTAACAGGAAATGAAAATAAGCTTAGGAAATTATATGACTATGAAGACGGAGGAGGGGAATATTGCTTCTATGAATTTTATAGAATAGAATTGTTATTAAATAAAAGTCGATATAATGCCTCAACATTTTGGTTTCAAGACCCCAATCCTGAGGCTATTTCTCATTTAACTATAGATTTTTTCGCTTCTCTTGACCAACAAGCCGTTTCAAGGGAAGATATACAAGCTGTTTCAAAAAACAATACAAATATCAGAAGTCAAATAGATTTTGACTTATATCATCATCAAATTCAATACACAAAATATCTCCTTTCCATTGCGAAAAGAGCCGAAAAAACCTACGCAAATGGAGACAATATTGCAGCAAAATTGAAAGAAATCTATGCCCAAAAAACGCTCTTTTTTGACATGATAGATGGTTTATTTGCCGAAACAGACAAAAAAATAGACCGAGAAAGTGATGAGTTACAGTTTATTAAGGGTAAAAATACCCCATTATCTGTCTATGACCTGTCTTCGGGCGAAAAACAAATGTTGCTTATTTTGCTAAAATCCTTGTTACAAGACAATAAGCCAAGCATTTACCTTTTAGATGAACCCGAAATTTCCTTGCATCCTGATTGGCAGGAGAATCTTATAGACAATATTCGGCTACTCAATCCAACCGTTTTGTTGATAATCGCTACCCACTCTCCAGATATGATTGTGAATGGCTGGCTTGATAAAGTGTTGGATATGAGAGAGTTACTAATACCTTTAATTCCTGAAATCCAACATGAATCGTAATTTATTAGCGCTAAGAGATAGCAAAAGGGCAGAAGCAAGAAATGTGTTTCGCACAAGCCCTTTGATTGAGGTATATGTTGAAAATGAGGAAGATATCCCCTTTTGGAAAGGCATTTTTAATCTGCATCAATTAGCGGTCAAAATTTACCCTGCTATCAAATCGCTCAAACGCCTCGAAAGGGGAAAATCTACTGTATTGAAAAAGGCGGCACAGGCAGGAAAATTTTTGCTGCTATGTGTTGATAGTGATTATGATTATTTGTTACAAAATGATTCAAAAACCCTACATTCCAATCCTTATATTTTCCAAACTTATACTTACTCCTTTGAAAATCACCTTTGTAATCCTGCTGAAATGGAAATGATGTGTATCAAATCTATTTTGGCAGATAGGATAGATTTTGATTTTGAAGGCTTTTTTATCCAGTATTCGCAACTTATTTTCCCTTTGTTTATCTATCATTTGTCCTACAAAAAGGAGAATCAACTGAACCTATTTACTTTATCTGAATTTCATGAAACGATTGCTTTCCCTGAAAAATTCAAAATTACAGACCTAAAAAAACAAATTCTTCCTCAAATATCGCAAAAAATAGACCAAAAAATAGCGAAATTACGCATAGAATCTCCCATTTCTGCCGAAAAGATAGCTTTGTATCAAGCAGAATGGGCAGACTTGGGATTAAATGAGGCAAATACATACCAATTTATACAAGGGCATTTTTTGTTTGACACTACCATAAAATTGCTTAACCAAATATGTTATTCCTTTAAAATGGAAAAAATGAAAGCCTTTGAGAAAAGTGTTCAAGAAAAAAATGATGCAAAAATTCGCAGCCAACAACTTAAAGCTTTGAAAATGAAAAAGCATGAATATGAGCAACTTCTCACGCCTATTTCACTCATTTTACAGCTCAATTCCATTTATCAAGATAGCTTTTTATGGCAAAAGTTAAATGCAGATATACTTTCCTACAAAACCCCTTAATTCTCGCACAAAGCAGCTATTTCCCCTTTTCCTTCGTATTATAAAAAACATATCTCCTTCATGCATCAACTCACACTTTCTGCCCCCGTTTCTGTTACAGGCATAGGCTTACACACAGGCAAAACTTCGACTATGACCTTTTGCCCCGCGCCCGAAAACTATGGCTATGTGTTTCAAAGAATAGATTTGGCGGAAAAACCTTGTGTAGCTGCTTTGGCAGAAAATGTGGCAGACACTTCGCGCGGCACCACAATCGCCGACAATGAGGCAAAAGTTTATACAGTAGAACACGCTTTGTCGGCACTTGTGGGCTTAGGTATTGACAATGTGCATATCGAAATAGACGGACCTGAGCCGCCGATTTTGGACGGAAGTGCCAAATTTTTTATAGAAGCCTTAACAAAAGTACCCCTTATTCCCCAACATGCCGAAAGAAAATATATCTCTATTTCGGAAAAAATAGAATATATAGAGGCAGAAAGGGGCGTTCACCTGATAATAGAACCTGCAGATGATTTTTCTTTGCAGGTAAAAGTAGATTACAATTCTCCCGTTTTGCTGCCACAAGAAGCTGTATTAGCCAATATAAATGATTTTGCCCAAGAAATTGCGCCTTGTCGTACTTTTTGTTTTTTGCGCGAAATAGAAATGATGTTTAAGGCGGGCTTAATTCAAGGCGGCTCGCTTGACAATGCCATTGTGATAGCTGATAGAGAGATTTCGGAGGAGGAGTTGGCAGATTTAGCAAAACTTTTGCAACGCCCTGCGATAAAAGTGCAAAAGGGAATCTTAAATACCGTACATTTGCAGTTTGAAAACGAACCTGCCCGCCACAAACTCTTAGACCTTGTCGGAGATTTGGCACTTACAGGCGGTTTTCTCAAAGCCAAAGTTACGGCACTGCGCCCAGGACATAAGGCAAATACGGAGTTGGCAAAGAAAATTAGAGAACAAGGAAAGATGAAATAAGGAAAATAATAAACTTTCAACTCTCCATTTTCAACTTTCAACTCTCCACTTTCAACTTTTATTTCAGCTTGTGGAAAAACAACTACCTGTTTTTGACATTCATGCAATCATGAAAATTCTGCCACACAGATATCCATTTCTGTTGGTAGATAGAATCACCCACATGGAGGGTGAGACCATTGAAGGTATCAAAAACGTAACCATCAATGAGCCGTTTTTTATGGGTCATTTTGACGGCAATCCGATAATGCCGGGCGTGTTGATTTTGGAGGCGATGGGACAAGTAGGGGGAATCATGCTCATGAACAAAGTCGAGGATTACACCAAAGTTTGGGTGTATTTTGTTGCCATTGACAATGCCCGTTTCAAACGTCCCGTAGTTCCTGGCGACCAAATCACGTTCAAATTAGAAATGCTTTGGTTCAGACGTGGGCTTTGCAAAATGAAAGGCGAGGCTTATGTGGAGGAGGAACTCGTTTGCTCGGCAGAGTTGATGGCAAGTGTCGTTCCAAAAACTAAATAATGAATAATTTACCTCAATTCTCGGTGGTTTCCCCACATGCTCTTTTGGCTCCAAATGTTTCCGTTGGCGCATTTTCGGTCATTCATGAAGGCGTAACTATCGGCGAAGGAACGATAATAGAATCGAATGTAACCCTTTATCCTGGGGTAGTTATCGGGAAAAATTGCCATATTTTCCCCGGCACAGTGATTTCTGCGCATGTAAATAAAATCGAAAAGCAAAATAATTGCCTTGAAAATCAAGTCATTATCGGCGACTATGTAGAAATTGAGCCAAATGTCTCTATAAATGGCAATATTCGCATTGGCAACCACGTATGGATAGGTTCAAGTGCAGGCATTCATCATGGGGCAAGGATTGGGAATTTTTGCAAAATCTTTTCAGGAGCTATTATTTCCTCTATTCCCCAAGATTTGAAATTTAAGGGCGAAGAGTCCATTTTGTCTATTGGCGACAGAACGATTGTGCGCGAATATGCTACCCTCAATCGTGGCACAGCCGCCAACAAAGCGACCATTATTGGCACAGATTGCCTCATTATGGCGTATGTTCACATTGCGCATGACTGCATCATCGGCGACCATGTTATATTGGTAAATGGCGTGAATATGGCGGGGCATGTAGAGGTTGGGGATTATGCAGTGATTAGTGGCTTGTCTGCGATTCACCAATTTGTGCGTATCGGCAAACATGCCATGATTTCGGGCGGCTCTATGCTCGGCAAAGACGTACCTCCCTACATCACCGCAGGACGTTCGCCTGTTCAATACGAAGGACTTAATTCTATCGGGCTTAAACGCTGCCATTTCGACTACAATCAAACCAATCTCATGCGGAATGCCTACCGCATTTTGTTCTGCGAAGGACTCAATTTCTCCAATGCCCTCAAACAAATCGAAGAAAATATCGCAGATTGCCCCGAAAAAGACGAGATAATGCTGTTTTTGACGGACTCTCACGCAAGTCGTGGCATCATCAAAGGCAATGTGGAGATGGCGGAGGTGGTAATAAATGGACATGCGAAGGGGTAGAATGGATTTGTGCCATTTAATTACAGATTGTTTTTATCCTCATTTCTCTCTCAAAATAAGCCCCCCTCAATCTAAAGGAGTGTATATTTTTTGCATATCTTCTTGCATTTCGTGAAAGGCATTATAAAGAGATTTGCCTTCAATAAGGTAATGTGTGTAGAATGTGTCCATGAATTTTTCTCTTGTGTTGTGAGATTTTTTTTTTTTAGCTATCAAGCATTTTTACGCCTCAAAGCAGCTATACAAAAAAAATGTTTTTTGCTACGAATATCGCTCAAAAATACGCATTTCTGTTTAGAAAAAACATAGAAGGGGGCAGGGTTGGGAAATATGCCGTACCTTTGTCTCGCAGATGTTCGCAGATAAAAGCTGATTTCGCAGATGAAAAAACCTATATCTGCGTTATCTGCTCTTTTTCTGCGTTATCTGCGTGAACATACGAAATACATGAAACACTTTTTTTTATCTTTTATCTTTTTTTATTCCTTTACCTTTGCACAAGAACAAAAACTCGTGCAAATCATCAACAGTGATGATTTGATATATGAGATAAATGGGGCGCAGGAAATGCAACGCCTTATAGGACACGTAGTTATCACGCATGAAGGCACGACTTTTTATTGCGATAGTGCGCGCTATGATGTGAATCAAAATACCTTTCAAGCCTATCAACATGTGCGGGCAGAGATGCCACAAAATGTGAATTTGGTGTGTAATCGCATGGATTATGACGGCAATACGCGTGTGGCAGATGCGATGGGAAAAGCAAAAGTCGAAGATGGGAAAGTGGTTTTGACAAGCGAAAAACTCACGTTTTATCGTGCCGAAAATTATGGTAAATACCTGACAGGGGGTAAGTTAGTGAATAAAGATAACACTTTGACAAGTCAGCAAGGCTATTATTATCCGGGCAAAGAAATGGCGTATTTCAAGAAAAATGTGAAGTTAGTAAACAAAGATTATACGCTTACTACGGATACTTTGGGCTATGATACGAGAAATGAAACGGCAATTTTTATGGCTTTTACGCATATAAAAAGCGAAGATGGCGATTTTGATACGCAAAAAGGAGCTTACGAAACCCGTACCAAAAAAATGAATTTGGAAAGTCGTACAAAAGTCCTCAATAAAGACTATACTTTAGAGGCGGATTTTACGGATTATGACGACTCTACCAAGATTGCAACCATGATTGGAAATGTATATATGCGGCAATTGGATAGTTCTATGACCGTTTATTCCGATTCTGCGGACTATAATCGTGAGACAAAAAAAGGCAATATGCAGGGAAATGTAGTAATGATTCAGAAAGATAGCAGCTCTATTTTGACGGCAAGAGAAGGGAAATTTGACAAGCAAGAGGAAACAGGTATGGCTTGGGGAAATGTTATTATTCACAAAAAAGATAGTTCTTATACGATTTGGTGCGATACCACGCGTTTTGACAACAAAAATAACACAGGGCGTGCGTGGGGGCATTTGTTTATGATACAAAAAGATAGCAGCTATCGTATGTGGGCAAATGAGGCAACCTTCGATAACAAAGCAGAAACGGCGAATGGGGAGGGAAAAGTGTTTATTTGTAACAAAGACAGCAGCTATATGGTTTGGTCAGAAAAGGCAGATTTTGACAGTAAAAATGACACAGGCATGGCTTGGGACGAGGTGTTGATTAAGCAAAAGGACAGTTCTTACACGATTTGGGCAGATACGACCACTTTTGACAACAAAAATAATACAGGAACGGCTGATGGCAAGGTAAAAATAATAGATAAGGACAGTACTTTGAGCATTTGGGGGGGACATGCTTTGTTTTTTCGCAAAACAAATGAAACGTATATGACAAAAAACCCTATTTCCCTCCAAAAATTCGACAAAGATACGCTGTATGTCCTCGCAGACACCTTGTATGCGCGCGAGGATACCCTCAAAAGGCGCACTTTCAAAGCTTATCATCATGTTCGTATGTATATGAAGGATTTGCAGGCTCTGGCGGATTCGATGGTGTATGCGTATAGCGATTCTGTTATTATTTTGTACAAACACCCTATGTTATGGTCGGATTCTTCGCAACTTTCGGGCGATACGATAAAGATTTTTATGCGCAACAAAAAAATAGATTCTATGGCGGTCATAGGCAATTGTTTTTTGGTGGCGGCACAAGATACGATTGGCTTTAATCAGATAAAAGGCAAGCAATTTCGCTGCAAATTTCGAGAAAATAAGCTCGCTCGCCTCCATGTTATCGGCAATAGTGAGAGCATTTATTATATAAAAGACGAGAAAAAAGGCTATCAAGGCATGAATAAATCTACTTCGCAAGAGATGTTTGTTTTCTTGGAAAACAATAAGGCTCAACGGATTATCTTTAAATCGAAGCCACAAGGAGAATATTTGCCCATTTATGAGGTGCTATTCAAAGAACAAAAATTGGAGGGAATGGAGTGGCGATATAAGGAAAAGCCCGAAAAGCCGCCTTTGCCTACGGGAGAAATAAAAACGGGTATTTGAGGGAAGGGTTGGTGCAAGCGGACGATTGCGGCAGCTACTAAACGTATATTCAGGACTTATGCAAAAGTTGTTTTTATAGCCACGAATTTCACGAATTAACACGAATTAACAGCCCTAATTCGCAAAAATTAGCGGTAAATGCGCAAGCCTTGATATTAACTCTCAACTCTCAACTTTCAACTACTTATGCTTTTCTATTCTACGCCCATACTTACCTCCTTTGTGCGCAAAGACATTGCCATTTTGGAGAAGGAACACACCTTACAAGTCTTCCATTTTGATACGTCAAAAAAATGGAAAACGCCGCTTTTGTTTTTGCAACAACTTTGGCAGATTGTCCGAAATTGGCGCAAAATAGAAGTTTTTGTCTGCAAATTTGTAGGCTATTCGGCTTTTTTGCCTGCTTTATTGGGCAAAATAAGCGGCAAACCCTGCCTTTTGGTAACAGCAGGAACAGAAAGTGCCTATCTGCCTTCGATTCAGTATGGGGATTTTCGCAAGCCTATTTTGGGCAAATTTACGGAATGGTCTTTGCGATTAGCTACGCATATTGCCCCCGTTCACTATTCTTTGATGCGCTGCAATTACACCTATAACAAAGAGAAATTCCCACAACAAGGCGTTCAATTTTTTTGCAAAAACCTCAAAACGCCTTTTACCTATATTCCTTATGGCTTTGATGCGCAGAAATTTAGGGATTTTGGCAAAAAAAGGCAGCCCAATTCTTTCCTGACTATTGCCGCAGGCTTTGAGCAAGAAGTCGTTTTTTTGCGCAAGGGTTTGGATTTGATATGGAAAATGGCAGCCCGTTTTCCCGATTTTCAGTTTACAGTTGTGGGCTACAAAGCTGGGCTTTTTCATAAAGAAACGCCTAAAAATATTACGATTATTGCCGCTATTCCTCAAGAAAAACTGATAGAATTGCTGAATGAGCATGAATTTTATGCGCAAATTTCTATGTTTGAGGGCTTTCCGAACGCGCTTTGTGAGGCTATGTTATGCGGCTGTATTCCGATTGGCAGTAGTGTAGCAGCGATTCCTGATATTATTTCGGATACGGGTTTTATTTTGGCAGAAAAAAATGCGGACAAATTGGCGGATTTGCTCAAGGAAGCTGCGCAAGCAGAGAAAACGCTTTTATCCCAAAAAGCAAGGCAGAGAATTGTAGATAATTTTTTGACCGAACGGAGAGAAAAGGCTTTGTTGGGATTGGTGGCTCAGTTAAAGCTCGAATTTCACGCAGATTTGCGCAGATAAGAGACGCAGATTCTCGCAGATGAAGAAAAATTTGCGAAAATCTGCGGTTAAATCTGCGTGAACCTACGCAAACTTAATATTTATTTCAACAAATATTTGGCAAACACAAATTTACCCTATAAATTGCCCCCTCAAATATGTAGTTTTGCAAAAGAATACAATATTTGTGAATTATCATTTTACACAATTAACCATGTTGAAATACTTTTTCTTTTCTCTCATGTTAGGGCTGACGCTCACTTGCTCGTTTGCCCAAAATAAAATGGCGGAATCTCGCAGCCACGCGCCAACACTCACTACGAAATCTACTACGCATATGCCTTTGTCAGAACAAGTGAAGCAGTTGGAAATGCGTTTAGAAAGACTGAAGTCTCGGCAACCTGCTCCTACTTCCGAAGAGTTGCAAAAAGTGGAAATGCTTTTGGCAGAAAAACGCAAAGCCCTCACAGCCGAAAATGCGATGATAGCCAAACGTAAAGCCAGCAAAAAATAAGGAACTGTTTTTATCGCCACGAATTGCACGAATTAACCCGAATTAGGGCTGTTTTTTTGTGGCAAAATCCCTAAGTTCTATTCTTATTCTATTTGTTAGGTGTCATCATTACATCTGCGAAATCTGCTTAAATCTGCGTTTATCTGCGCGAACTCAACCTAAATAACCACTCAACTTTTTAAAATGAAAAAACTTATATACGCCATTAGCCTTGTAATAGGCATTTTTTCTACACACATTGCCCTTGCACAAGGCGCAGATTGCGCTTCTATGACGGGCTTTTGTACCAATTCTGGCTCTACTTTCAATGCAGGGGTAAATGTCCTTGATGCAGATTTAGCAGACCCTGGCAATGATTATGGCTGCTTGTCCACCAGCCCAAACCCTGCTTGGTACTATCTTGAAATAGATAACCCCGGAGCAATAGACATCTTGCTTACCAATTCTAACGGGTATGACATAGATTTTGCTTTGTGGGGACCCTTTGCCAACTTGGGACAAGCACAGGCAGCTTGCGGCACGTATGGTGCGCCCATAGATTGCAGTTATAGCATTGCGGCTACTGAACAAGTGAGTGTGCCGTCAAGCCTCACAGGGCAGGTATATGTCTTGCTGATAACCAATTATAGCAATCTTGGCACCAATATTTCTGCGGCGCAAAATGGAGGCTTAGGCTCTACCAACTGTGCTGTGTTATGTGGAACCGTAGGCTTTGATATGAGTCCTGTAGGTCCTTACGATTGCAACGACCCTGACGTAGATTTGACTGCATGGGACTATGCTACGGCAGGGGCTTATATTATGCCGAGTTTTAGTTTTGTGGTAAACACAGACTTCTTTTCGGACATAGACAACTCTGTTAGCGTGTATCAAAATTCTGTAGCAGGTCCTTTGATAGGCACTTTTCCCATAGGCTCCATTCCCGCAAGTACGACTTGGACGCTTACGGGGACTTATTTCAATGCAGGAACGACTTATGTGATAGAATGGTGTGATGCTTTCCCTGATGGGCAATTTCCCTATCAACTCATAGACAATGCTTCGGGAGCAGTGCTGTTTTCGGGGATATTTGACAATGACAATGGTACAAATTGTTATACGCTCACTTTCCAAATCACAGGAACGGCTTTGTTTTCGGGCCCTGGTGTAACAAGTGGCACAAATGGAACAGGGGTTTTCAGCCCTTCTACGGTAGGGGCTGGGACTTATTCCATCACCTATAGTTGGGACAATGGAAATGGCTGCTCAGGCACTGCTTCGCAAAACGTATTGGTAACGAATCCGAATGACGCTACTTGGACTCCGCCCGGTCCTTTGTGCCAAACAGGGGCTGCGGTTAATCTGGATTCTTACGTTACAGGTACGGCAGGAGGAACTTGGTCTGGCACAGGCGTAACGGGTTCTACCTTCAATCCGGCGGGATTGAGTGGCAGTATTCCCGTAACTTATACGGTAGGTTCGGGAAATTGTATTGCTACGCAAACCCAAAATATCGTGGTAAATGTGCCTGTGGGAAGTGCTAATTTTTCCTATACTGCCAATAGTTTCTGCCAAAATAATCCTATTCAAAACATAACACTTGGACTGGGGGCAAGTATAGGCGTATTTACTTATACAACGGTAGGCGGTTCTCTTTCTTTGAACGCTGCGACAGGTGCATTTGACCCTGCCACAAGTACGCCCGGAACTTATACGGTTACGAATACGGTTTCAGGGGTTCCACCTTGCGCAAATATAACTTTTTCGCAGACCGTAACCATTGTAGCCGCACCTTTGGCAGATTTTACGTATTTTAGTAATATTTTCTGCCAAACCGCAGGACTTCAAAATATTACCTTAGGCGCAGGGGCTACCTTAGGGAGTTTTACTTATACAGGGGCAGGTTTCCTTTCCCTTAATTCCTCCACTGGTACAATAGACCCTTCTATAAGCCTTCCGGGTACTTATAACGTTACAAATACGGTGATAGGTACGGCTCCTTGTGGGAATGTTTCTGCTTCGCAAAGCATAACGATTGTTGCCTCACCTGCCATTAGCATCAATCCTGCGAACCCTGCGGCTGTCTGTGTGGGTGCGAGTGTGCAGTTAGACGCTGTGCCAGCTGTGGGTGGAATTAGCTATCAATGGTTTCTAAATGGGGTAGCCATTCCAGGGGCAACGGGAAGTACTTATTTTGCTACGACTTCAGGCAATTATACGGTTCAAGCCTCCGCGCTTGGCTGTACTTCTATGTCTCCGATTGCCGTTGTAACGATTAGCCCTGCGCCTCCTGCTACGATTACGCCCGCAGGAGCCACCACTTTTTGTGCTGGCGGTTCTGTTATCTTAGATGCCAATGTGGGCGCGGGTTATACCTATCAATGGTATCTCAATGGCGTGGCGATTGTGGGGGCAACGGGGGCAAGCTATATAGCAACTGCGGCAGGAAGTTATACGGTTGAGGTAAGCGTAGGTACTTGTACAACGCCTTCTGCGGCACAAGTGGTTACAGTCAATCCTTCGCCTACAGCCGTCATCACGCCTCAAGGGGCTTTGAGTTTCTGTGTAGGCGGAAGTGTTATATTAGATGCTACGACAGGGGTAGGCTATACTTATCAATGGTATTTGAATGGGGTAGCGATTGCAGGGGCTACGGGGGCTTCTTATACAGCAAATGCAAGTGGCAGCTATTCTGTGGATATTACGGACAATGGCTGTACAAGTCCTTCTGCACCTGTTACTGTCGTGGTCAATCCTCAACCTACGGCTACCATTACTCCTGCAAGTGCTACGACTTTCTGTTCAGGCGGTTCTGTTACCTTAAATGCAAGTACAGGAGCGGGTTATAGCTATCAATGGTATTTCAATGGCGTTGCCATTGCAGGGGCAACTACTTCGAGTTATGTAGCAAATGCCTCTGGCAATTATACAGTTGAGGTAAGTATAGGGGCTTGTATAAGCACTTCTTTGGTAGAAACAGTTACCGTCAATCCCACGCCATCTGCTGTTATCACGCCTCAAAGTGCTTTGAGTTTCTGTACAGGGGGAAGTGTTATATTAGATGCGACAACGGGGGTAGGCTATACTTATCAATGGTATTTGAATGGGGTAGCGATTGCAGGCGCAACCAATTCTGCTTATACAGCAATTGCAAGTGGCAACTATTCTGTGGATATTACAGACAATGGCTGTACAGGTTCTTCGATAGCTGTTACAGTTACCATTAATCCTGCCCCTACTGCCACGATTACTGCCGCAGGAGCTACGACTTTCTGCGTAGGGTCTTCTGTCCTTATCAATGCAAGTACAGGCGCGGGCTATTTTTATCAATGGTATTTGAATGGAGTAGCTATTGGCGGTGCAACAAGCTCCAATTATACGGCTACTACGGCTGGCTCTTATACAGTAGATATTTCTTTGGGAACGTGTGTAAGCTCTTCTAATGCCATTGTTATAACGGTAAATCCTTTGCCTACAGCTGCTGTAACGCCTGCGGGTCCTACGAGTTTCTGCGCAGGCGGAAATGTAATCTTAGATGCTACGACAGGGGCGGGCTATAGTTATCAATGGAATTTGAATGGTGCTGCGATTGCAGGAGCTACGGGAACTTCTTATACAGCGACTTCATCAGGGCTTTATAGCGTAACTGTTACCCTTAATGGCTGTTCTGCCACTTCTGCAACGGTTTCTGTTATGGTAAATGCCATTCCTATTGCGACCATTACGCCTACAGGAGCTACAACTTTCTGCGCAGGAGGTTCTGTAGGGTTAAATGCAAGTTCTGGCGCAAACTACACCTACCAATGGAATTTGAATGGAACGGCTATTGCGGGTGCTACTACGTCTTCTTACGTTGCCAATGCAGCAGGAAGTTATACCGTTACGATTTCGGCTTTGGGCTGTGTGGCGACTTCTGCGGCAGTAACGATTGTCGTCAATCCAAGCCCCAACTCGGTTTTCCAATATGACAATGTGGCGTATTGTTTGACCGCAGCAAACCCCATTCTTTCCTTCCCTACAGGTGGAATAGCAGGGACATTTACGGTTTCGCCCAATGGCTTAAACCTAAATCCTTTGACAGGGGCAGTTACGATTGCAGGAAGTCAGGCAGGAACTTATACTGTTACAAATACGGTTACGACAAATGGTTGTACGTCTGCGAATAGTGTTACCCTTACTTTGACGAATACTATAGATGCCATTTTTAATTATGGTGGAAATGTAGCTTTTTGTCAAACAGGAAATGACCCTTCTCCTGCCTATCCAAATGGCAGTTTTCCGGGTACATTTACAGTAATGCCCAATTCTGGTTTATCTCTAAATGCTGCAAATGGCTTTATAGACTTGTCTTTGAGCCAACCTGGGACTTATACAATTACGAATACGCCGATTCCAAGTACTTGTTCTGGGCTGCCTTTTAGCCTAACAATTACGGTTTCGCCCGGCTTAAATGCAGAATTTACCTACGCTTCAGCAGTATATTGTTTGGACGCAGGAACAAATCCTACCGTTTCTCACAACAATGGCGGAGCAAACGGAACCTATTCTGCAATAGTGATTCTGGGCGGCTCTGTTTCCCTCGACCCGAATACAGGCACTATCAATTTGGCAACAAGCACCGCAGGAGTCTATTACATACTCAATACAATCGCTGCAAATGGCGGCTGTGCAGGGGAGGTATGGCAAGATACGATTACGTTGGAAAATCCAGCAGATGCTATGTTTATGTATGACAAAGTAGAATATTGCCAAAATGAAGCAAATCCTATCCTCACCCACCCGATAGGCGCAACTGATGGCATGTACTCCTCTCTGCCGAACACAGGCTTGTCCTACGATTTCGCCACAGGTGCAATAGACTTGGCACTTAGCGTACCCGGCACTTATACAATCACGAACGACATAGCCGCAGGGCTTGCTTGTGCGGCATCTACTCATAGCCAAACGCTCACGATTTATGCTGCTCCGAGTGCGCAATTCGACTATGATGCGATTACCTATTGCAAAGAGGGTGCAGCCCCTGTGCTTACCCACAGCATTGGCACAGACGGCGCATATACTTATAACGTGCTAAGTGGAGGTCCTTTGTTGAGTATTACGCCTACGAATGGCAGTATTTCTTTGTTAGATAGCGATTTTGGAACGTACCAAATCACGAACATTGTCCCTGGCAATGGCGTATGTCCGCCTGATACCCAAACCCAAACCATTACGATTGACCCACAGCCGAATGCAGAGTTTTATTATGACAAAACCGTATTTTGTGGCGCAGGTAGCAGTTCTCAAGCCTTGCATGTTTCTGGGGTAAATGGCATATACAGTTACACAGGAGGCAGCAATTTAGCCTTGAATCCTGCAACAGGTACGATTAATTTAGCCTCCAGCAATCTGGGAACTTATTTTGTAACAAATGTAGTACCAAGTACAGGGGCTTGTCCTGCCGATACACACACCGTTACCATTACTTACGCAGAGCAGCCTATCGCCAATGTAAACCCTACAGGAACAATAGATTTGTGTGCTACGGGAGCCGTAAACTTGCAAGCAAATGGCGGCGGCAATTATGCTTGGTATTTTGGCACAATAGCGTTAGGGGTAACAAGCAGCAGCTATACGACCAATACGCCCGGAACTTATTGGGTAATTGTTTCCAATGCAGCAGGTTGCGCAGATACTTCTGAAATGGTAACGGTTTTGGGCGGTGCGCAACCTTCGGCAACGATTCTGCCTGCACAAACCCAAATCTGCGCAGGGCAAAACCTTGTGTTACAAGCAAGTGGAAACGGGAACTTCCAATGGTTATTGAATGGAAATGTACTTGCAGGAGAAACGAATCCTTCTTTGCAAGTAACCCAAAGTGGAACCTACTCTTTTGTGGCAAGCAATGCCTGTGGCACAGATTCAGCAACTATAAACGTAAGTGTAAGCCCTGGTCCGATGGCAGACTTTTTTGCAACGCCCAATCCGGGATATGTAGGAGAAATAACCACCTTCACCGACCAAAGCATCAGTGGCGCAGTATGGGCTTGGGATTTTGGCACAAATAATGGCTTTTCTATCCTCCAAAATCCGCTATTTACCTACGAAACGGCTGGTACTTACCAAGTTACCATGTATGTAGAAGACGTTTTTGGCTGCAAAGATACGATAACTCACCCCGTTACCATTTATATGTCCCAGCCGGATTCCTTGTTTGTGCCAAATGTATTCAGCCCAAATGGAGACCAAGTATATGAGGAATGGGAGGTATATGCAATGGGCTTAGAGGACTATGCGATAAACGTATATGATAGATGGGGAACGAAGGTATTTGAGGCGATATCTCCTTTGCAAAAATGGAATGGCAACCGTCCCAGCGGCTCGGAATGCCCAGCAGGGGTGTATTATTATGCGATTTCTTACACAGATGACAAAGGAAATAAGGCGGTAAGAAAAGGGAATATTACGCTGTTGAGGTAAGAGGACTTGCAGGGTGGCGCACCTTTCAAAGGTGCGCCACCCTTTCAAAAGTAATCGTCCGCTTATTCCGCCTCCCCTCCAAATACCTTCTGAAACGCCTCTTGCAATTTGGAAACGCCTGTGATTTTGATTTTGTCAAATTTCTGGCTGAGGTCGCTTATTTGCAAAGAAGAAACATATATTTCTTTGAAACCCAATTTTTCGGCTTCGGCAATGCGTGGTTCAAGGCGAGAAATAGGTCTTATTTCACCCGAAAGCCCTACTTCTGCGGCAAAAACGGTCTTGGCAGGAATGACTAAGTCGTGCAAGGACGAAACAATGGAACAAACTAATGCCAAGTCTAAGGCAGGGTCTTCTATGCGCAAACCGCCCGCAAGGTTGATAAATACGTCTTTTGTCCCCAATTTGAAGCCACACCTTTTTTCCATAACTGCCAACAACATGCTCAATCTGCGCAAATCGAAGCCTGTGGCGGAGCGTTGCGGATTGCCATAAGTAAGCGGCGTTACAAGGGCTTGCGTTTCTATCAAAAGTGGGCGCAAACCCTCCAAAGTAGAAGCAATTGCTACGCCACTAAAATTCTCGGTTCCTGTGGACGACAGGAAAATTTCGGAAGGATTCGTAACCTCGCGCAAGCCATTTGCCCGCATTTCATAGATGCCAATTTCCATAGTGCCGCCAAAACGGTTTTTCGTAGTGCGCACAATTCGGTAACTATTGTGTCGGTCGCCTTCAAACGTAAGTACCGTATCTACAATATGTTCCAAGACTTTTGGCCCCGCAATCATGCCTTCTTTTGTGATATGCCCTACAATGAAAATGGGAATATGATGCTCTTTTGCAATGCGAATGATGCGTGCGGCACTTTCTCGCACCTGCGACACACTGCCGGGAGCCGATTCTATATAGTCGGTATAAACGGTTTGAATGGAGTCTATGACAATGATTTCGGGTTTTAGCTGCTTAAAAAACTCAATAATTCGCTCCATATTGGTCTCTGCAGCCACATAAAGATTGCTATTGACGAAGGGTATTCTCTCGGCGCGCATCTTGATTTGCTGCTCCGATTCTTCGCCTGACACATAGAGAATTTTGTATTTGGACAACTGCAAAGCCAACTGCAATAACAAGGTAGATTTGCCAATGCCGGGTTCTCCACCCAACAAAATGACCGAACCTGCGGTAATGCCGCCGCCTAATACACGATTAAACTCTGAATCGGGCGTGATGAGACGCGGACGCGAAGCTGCATCTATTTCTGAAATGAGTTTGGGTTCAGAGCGATTGTTAAGGGATTGTTTGCCCGCAGGTTGCTGCGTTTTGGGCGCAGCTTCTACGACTTCTTCGACTAAGGTGTTCCAAGCTTTGCAGCCCACACATTGCCCCTGCCATTTGAGGTGCTGTGTGCCACATTCTTGACAGAAATAAACGGTTTTCAGTTTTGCCATATCAGTTAGCAGTTAGCAGTGAACAGTTAGCAGGGTTGCGCACCTTTCAAAGGTGCGTAACCCTAAATATCCTCAAGCTACCTTTTCTTTTTGTTGTGTCAAATACTCAACTTCAAGCTTTAAGTCATCAAACCAGTCGAGCAGTTGTGGCATGAGTTCGTCAAACCGAGTAGGCATATTTTCTGTGAGCCATTTTTGGCGCAACTCCTCCAGAAACAGCTCCCTTTCTGTATCGTTAGAGAGCGAACATAAGGTAATAAAATCTGCCCTAAAAACTTCTGGAATATGTGTGTAGTCGGTCATAGTATAACTCATTTCTCCCCAAAATGTTCCGCGAAATTTTGTTCTACCGAAACCCCTAATTGATGGTCAATTTTGTTGGGAATGAAGACTTTAAAAGTTGTGCCTTTGCCCAAGGTGCTTTTTACGGAAATTTCGCCCGAAAGTTTGGTTATCGCTTCTTTGACAATATATAAGCCTAAACCACTTCCTTTTGCGGATTTGTTGGCGCGATAGAACATGTTAAAAATTTTGTCTATATG
>JAYUZN010000339.1:0-1641 GCA_043751755.1 Bacteroidota bacterium
CCTTCGAGTGGGTGCTAACCCCTCGAAGTGGTTGCCTACCTAAATAGTTACGATTTATGTTTAATAGCGTGGCGCACCTTTGAAAGGTGCGCCACGCTACAAGCCTACCCATTTTTTATTTCTCATTTTTCATTTTTCATTTTTTATTTCCACTTATGGATTTTCTCAATCATGCAGAAACAGACCGAATCATACAGGAGGCATTTCGGGAAGATATAGGGACAGGCGATATTACAGCACTTTCTGTTATTGCTGCTGATAACATTTCAAAAGCAAAGTGCCTTATCAAAGATGAGGGCATTTTGGCAGGAGTCGCCTTTGCACAAAGGGCTTTTTTTCTGTTGGATTCTTCCTTAAAAATGGAAACCCTCTTACAAGATGGCACACCCGTCAAAAAGGGAGATATTGCCTTTTATGTTTCAGGCAAAACAAGGGCTATTCTTTCAGCAGAAAGGCTCATTCTCAATGTAATGCAACGTATGAGCGGCATCGCTACGCAAACGAACAAGGTAGTTAAATTGTTAGAAGGTACGAAATGTCGTGTGTTAGATACGCGAAAAACTACCCCTTTGATACGACATTTGGAGAAATGGGCGGTTTTTATTGGAGGCGGAACGAATCATCGTTTTGGTTTGTATGATATGGTGATGATAAAAGACAATCATCACGATTGCGCAGGAGGGATTACAGCAGCAGTTACAGCTTGTAAGAAATATTTATCTGAACATAACCTTAATCTTCGTATAGAAGTAGAAACCCGCAATCTTGCCGAAGTTGCCGAAGTGTTGGAGATAGGAGGAGTAGAGGTCATTATGTTAGATAACATGGAGCTAACAACTATGCGTCAAGCTGTAGAAATGATAGATAACAAAGCAGAAGTAGAGGCTTCGGGCGGCATAACAGCAGAAACGATACTGGCAATTGCCGAAACAGGGGTAGATTTTATTTCTATGGGCGCACTTACGCATTCGGTCAAAAGTTTGGATATTAGTTTGAAGGCAGTAACCTAAAAATTTCACGCAGATTTTCGCAGATATTGGCAGATAGCGCAGATAAGTAAAATAAGAATGTGTTTTTATCTGCGCTATCTGCTTTCATCTGCGCAAATCTGCGAGACACAAAAACCATGCTCGGACTTCCATACACCCTTCAAGAAATTGCGCAAATAAGCTTCGCAAAAGACCTTTTTCAAGGGTGCGAGACGCAAATTCCACTTCAATATATCGCCTTTGATACGCGCACTATCATTCATGGCGAACAGACTTTGTTTGTGGCACTCAAAACGCCTCACAGAGATGGGCATGATTTTGTGGCACAAGCCATCGAAAAAGGCGTTCAGAATTTTTTGGTTCAAAAAGACCTTTTTTTCCCAAATATAAATTACGCCCTTGTCGAAAATACGCTTGATGCCTTGCAAATATGGGCGAAAACGCATAGAGAAAAATTTGCCTATCCTGTGATTGGAATTACAGGAAGCAATGGCAAAACCACTGTAAAAGAATGGCTTACGACTTTGTTAGAGGGGCAATTTCAGATTGTGAAAAGCCCGATGAGCTACAATAGTCAGTTGGGGGTGGCTTTGTCGTTGCTGCAAATGCGCCCGAATGTAGATGCGGCAATTATTGAGGCGGGCATTTCTAA
>JAYUZN010000340.1:0-1605 GCA_043751755.1 Bacteroidota bacterium
TACATGGCAAACTTTGTAGCCCTCTTTTTCCAACTCCGTAGCAAGCAAGCGAAAATAGGTACTTTTGCCCGTTTGACGGGGTGCCCAAATCGTGAAATAACGGTTCGTATTTACCAATTTTTTCCCTCTCTCTATCAAGTCTTGACGAGAAAGTGTATAATGTTCTACAGGAATATTCGGACCTGATGTGTTGAAATATCTGCTCATTGTTGCGAATTTGTTAAAGTTGTGACGAATTTTCTTTTCTTGGCTCCGAAAAATCTGTTTCTATATTATAACGGACAAGGTAAGTCGTGATTTCTACGCCTGCTATGGTTTCGGTCTGCTCTACTACCTCAGGATGCGTTACTTTGTGGTTCACAAAAACCAAATACACGCCTTTTGTCAAGCTCAAGCCCTTGGTATAATAAGCAAGTTGTGCTTTGCCATCTGTAAATTGTGTGATATTGTAATAAATTTTGCCTTCAATCACCACTTCCTGCCCCCGAATATTAATGATTAAATCGCTTCTTCCCAGCGCAACATGTGCTTCAAGATAGCTTTTTCCTTCTAATACCTGCAAAAAAGATTGAATATAAGTCTCAAAACTATACATCAAAGCCGCTTCTAACAAGCCTTTAGGCTTACCATTTTCATCTTTTTCGATAAAATAACGAAAACCTCGCCTTGCTGCATATTCTTGATAGCCCCGAATAATCTTGTCCATATTCAACATGCCTGTTTCCGTAAAATAGGCATTTATAACAATATTTCCTTGAATTTCCTCTGCCTCGCCATTCATCGTAGGGTAAAAATATTTTTGAATCCGCTTTTTGTACAAAGGAACCCAAAATTCAACATTGCCTTCTTTATTTTTCTTGATAATGCCATTTACATGCAAATAACGATGCTCCGCTTTGTCTATATCAAATCGAATCTTATTTTCAGTAAACAACAATTTCTCCATAAAAGCCTGTTGATGCTTGGCTTTGTTGATGATATTTGCCACATTTTTGTCCAAAGCCTCATATAAATACCAATCTTCTACTTCCAAATACTGCTCATACTCAATTATTGGCAGGTTTTCATATTTTTCTATAAGCCTTTCGCCAAAACCATTCACAAGTCCTGGCTGCCCTGCGGTGATATAGGCGATTTTTTCTTTTGTAGGTTGCGAAAATAACTGCCCTGTTTCCGTTTCATGTTGTTGTAATAACTCAAACATCTCATTATCCGTAAAATAGGGAATTTCTAAATTATCATTTGTATTAAAAGGACTCGCATTATCCTGAATTACGCCCGTAATGTTGACTACGCCGACCAAAATGACCGATTTCAAGGCATGTTCGCTACGGGAATGATAGGCACTTCTAATCGTATGCAGAAAAACATTGAGCATTTCGGGATTCAAGCCTTCAATTTCATCTACAATAAACACATATTTTTCATTTTCAGCATTTATATAGTCATCAAAAAGCCAACGAAGGCTGCCCTTTTCAAGCTTTCTCCCTGTGCTTCTGTCCATTTCTCGCCCCATATAATGGCAAAAAAAGGCTTCTTCTGCCTGTGCCAAATGCTCTATATTTACATGGCAAACTTTGTAGCCCTCTTTTTCCAACTCCGTAG
>JAYUZN010000341.1:0-4544 GCA_043751755.1 Bacteroidota bacterium
ATTTGCTCCACAACTCGGGCAATTTGCGTCAAATCCTCCTCTTTCCGCGAGTGCCAATAACTATCAAATAAGCGAAAAAACTTGGTCAAAAGGTCGGTAGCTTTGTCCATAGCCACCGTATATGCCATTTGTTTGCTATATTGTTTTTGGTAAAAATTCAAATCTTCTTCATGATAACAATTCAATTGCTGCATGAGTTTATACACAACTGTCAATCCATACGGGAAATCCAAGCGCAACAACTCCCTTTCGAGCTTGTTGAGCGCGCCAATCGTTATTTGTCGGCTATTGCTAAACGCCAATTCTTGTGCTTTTAACACACGACTAATCACGTCAAGACTTGGGTCTCCCAGCCGAGTGAGCAAAAACTCCTCTACTTTTTGGTTCAGGCGCGACTTCAACACATAAAAAGCCGCAGGGGTAATATCGACTTGACTCAGAAATTCTTTATCAGGATTTTCGGGAAATTGGCGAATAAGTTTCAAAAAAAGTGCGCTTTTATCCGCTTTATTATTCGTAAAACTGTCATGCAGTTCTTCAAATTCTGTAGAAGTTAGTTGCCTAACAATTTTATATAATTCCATATTTGTGCAATATATAGGTGTCTTTGAAGGTTTGAAGATATTTGAGGTAAATATTTGGGGTAAAATTACACATTTTTTACGTTTTACAAATACAAGTCTTATAATTTATGTTGTTTGAAAATGCGAACAGATGTAAGAATTTCGCTATATATTTACGTTTTTTGAACAAAATGCGTTTTTTAAGCTGCTTATAATCTTTCAAACCCAACAAAAACAATAAGTTATATTTTTTGTAATGTAAAAACAGCCTGTAATATTATAGGTAATAAATATCCTAAAAAATAATAATTCAATAAATATTTTACTTCTTTTTGAGAGGAATCAGAAAAATAAGGTACATTTGCGTTCTATTTTCACGCAGATTTTCGCAGATGACAGCAGATTTCGCAGATAAAATATATAGTACATCTGCGAAATCTGCCAATATCTGCGGGAATCTGCGTGAAATCAACACTTTTCCACTTTGAAACTACCTTTCTACATATCTAAACGCTACCTATTTGCGCCAAAATCTAACAACGCCATTAACATTATTACGGGCGTTTCTATCATGGGCATTACGGTTGGCACAGCTGCCATGATATTGGTATTGTCTATTTTCAATGGCTTAACAGGCTTCATTGAAAGTCTTTTTGATGCAATAGATTCCGATTTGAGGATAGAAGCGACTTTGGGAAAAACAATTCCTGACAATGATAGCATTTTAATAGGGCTACAAAAGCACCCTAAAATCAATGTTGTGAGCAAAACCATTGAGCTAAAAGTAGGCTTAGAATACTATGACAGGCAGGCGCAAGCGGTCATCAAAGGCGTAGATGCGCAGTTTACCCGCACAAATCCCATAGATTCTTCCGCCTATTTATACGAAGGCTCGTATGATTTGCGCCCGTTAAATGGGGTCTATCGGGCAGTGTTAGGTTCGCAAGTTGCCGAGACTTTGAACGCAAATACCACTGATGAGTCCTATCCTATCAAGATTTTTGTTCCTACAGATGGACCGATTAAGTTAGGAAATCCCATGCCTTCTTTCAAAACAGATGTCATGTTGCCTGTCGGCTATTTTAGTATTCAAAAAGAATATGACGAGCAATATGTGCTGACCGATTTGGAATTTGCCCGAAGTTTGATGGGCAGCAATGACAAATTGACCGCTTATGAAATCGGTTTAAAAAACAAAGGTGATGCAGATGAGGTGAAAGCAGACCTGATGAAACAATTAGGAAAAGACTATAAAGTATTGACTATCAAGGATAAACATGAGACGCTTTACAAAGTAATGCAAAACGAAAAAAGAGTAAGTGCCTTGATTCTCATTCTCTTAGTCGTATTAGTAACGGTGAATATTGTGGGCAGTTTGTCTATGATTGTGTTGGAAAAAACAAGGGATATTGCTGTGTTAAAGTCGTTTGGCGCAACAAGGCAGGCGATTCGCAATATTTTTCTTTCCGAAGGGTTGTGGGTAGGCGGAATCGGCGTTTTTTCAGGCATGGCAGTAGGCTTGCTTACGGCTTATTTGCAGATTCATTGGGGCTTCATCGAATTGGGCGGAGGAGATAGTTTTCGCATAACTGCCTATCCGATTGAAGTGCATGTTTGGGATTGTATCTTTGTGGGAATCACCGTTTTAGGACTTTCTGTGCTTGCTTCTTTGTACCCTTCTTTCAAAGCCTCAAATATTACGATTGTAGAAGGACTTAGGCAGTGAGCAGTTATACACATTTCTCTCGTTTTACCGCAAAGTTCGCAAAGGAACCGCAAAGAACGCAAAGCAATAACTCAGAATTCCCAAAAGTCCCAACTTTGCGTCCTTTGCGTGGGCTTTCTTTGCGAACTTTGCGGTTTATAGACTCAAAAGCTGAAAAATTTAGATACTTTTTCTTTACAGCAGGTTATATTTGGGGCAGAAATTGTTTTTTTATTGTCTTAGACGGGAACAAATATGCCGTAAGCAATGCCTATAACGCCGCAGACTACGACATTTTCCAAATCTTTGCCATTCTGCAAAAATCCAGAGAAATTATACAGCGGTTTATCTGAAAAAAGCCGTATCTTTGTCTTTCATTTTCTCACAAAACACTAAGGATAAAAATATGCGTATATTCAGTAGCTTCAACTTTGAAGAAGTAGAAAATACTTTTGGAATCAAAAAAAGCAGGAAACTGCCCCTGCTACAGGAATGGCTTACCGTAGAAATTACAGAAGATGCAAGGCTTTGTGCCAATTTGAATGACTTGAAAGACAATCTGTTTGACTATATTTTAGCATGGAATGAAGACGAACTAAAAATGTTTTTTATTGGACCGATTATTCAAATGGCACATTTAGAAGCCGTTGATTTTAAACCTTTTACACAACGCACCTTAGAAGCAACTATTCAAGGAATAAAGGTAAAAGGCAAAGTTGATTTTATGATTTCTAAAGGCATGAGAACCGCAAAACCCCCTTATTTTTGTATTCACGAATATAAGCAGGAGGTAGATAGAGAAGGAGAACCGCTTGGGCAACTGCTCATTGCGATGCTTGCCGCTCAAACCAATAATGAGCAAAAACATCCTATTCTTGGGGCTTATATTTTAGGCAGAAGCTGGTTTTTTGTGGTTTTGGAAGAAGGTCAGTATGCCGTAAGCAATGCCTATAACGCCGCAGACGACGACATTTTCCAAATCTTCGCCATTCTCCAAAAATCCAAAGAAATCATACAGCGATTTATCTGAAAAAAACTACGCTTGCACCAGCAAGAAAGGAAAGGTTTATCATCACACTTTGCGTCCTTTGCGCTAAATTCAACTCCTTCGCTGCATTTTTGCCATATAAAAGCCGTCAAAGCCATCAGAGGGTAAGATGCTTTTTTCGGCTAATAACTCATATTTGTCGCCATTTTGCTGCAAAAAGGCTTGGATTTGCTGCCTATTTTCTGCCGAAAGTATGCTACAAGTTGCGTAGGTAAGGGTGCCACCTACCCGCAACATACGGCTATAAGATTGCAAAATTTCGCTTTGTTTTACTTGTACTTCTTGAATAAAAGTAGGAGAAAGTTTCCATTTTGCATCAGGATTGCGGCGAATAACGCCAATGCCCGAACAAGGCACGTCCAACAAAACCCGGTCTGCGGTGTCTGCAAGGCGTTTAATGGTTTTGCTACTTTCTATCAAACGGGTTTCGATAATGCTTGCCCCTGCGCGTGAAGCCCTGCGTTTGAGTTCCGTCAGCTTTTTTTCCTCTACGTCCATAGAAATGATGCGCCCTTTGTTTTGCATCAAAGCCGCAAGGTGAAGGCTTTTTCCGCCTGCTCCTGCGCAAGCATCTATCACACGCATACCTGCTTCGACTTCTGCAAAAGCCGCAATCGCCTGCGAACCGGCATCTTGTATATCAAAAAAGCCTTTTTGGAATAAGGGATTTGCGAATATATTTTGGCGTTTTTGGAGCAAAAGCGCATCAGGATAAAGGGGGATTTCGGCAGTTTCTATATTTTCTTGGGCAAAAAGAGCCTTTAATTCCTTTTTGGATTTCTTTAAGGTATTTACCCGCAAAACTACTTGGGCTTGTTGGTTCAAAGCTGCCATTTCGGTCAGGCTTTGATTGCCTAAATCTGCCTCAAGCATTGCTACCAACCAATCGGGAAAAGAGTGGAAAACAGCGGGAATTTTTTGGGCATCTTCTATGCTTTTTCGGAGTTGCACATTTTTGAAAATATCCCAATTTGGCAAAATATTTCCTTTGTACAACCAATAAATACCAAACAATTTATACAGGCTATCTTGTTGTAAATCCACTTCTTTTGCTGCCAAAAACCACAAAAGCCGCCAATTCCTGACCATATCATACATCGTCTCGGCAATAAAAGCCCTGTCCCTCGCACCCCATTTGGGATTGGATTTGAGGAGATATTCTATGGCTTTGTCGGCATAGCGATTGTCGGCAAAGATGGAGATAAGCCCTGTAACAACGGCTTGTATG
>JAYUZN010000342.1:0-8192 GCA_043751755.1 Bacteroidota bacterium
GTGCAAACGCTAAAAAAAAGAGGGAGGGGTTGGCATGTTTTTTCTATAAATATCGCCGTCCCTACGGGACTATAAAATTGTTACTTTATTCAATTTTCAATCCTAAGGGAAAAGCATTGAAAAAAGTATTAATTTTGAGCAGTCAAAAACAAAAAAATACCAGATTCAATGCTAAATTTAGAGAGCCTTCAATGATGTTTAAGCGGCGGATTATTTGCTGCAAATGTACAGATATTATTTGAAATATCAATATCAACATATAAGTCGTTGTGGTAAGTATCAGTGAGAAATTATTTAAACAGATGAATTTGTGGTATGCGTAGCGCTTGTGTTATACAAAAATCGGCAAATTTATCAAGCTCAGGCTAAAGCCTACAGGTAACACAAAATATTCCATACATGTATCTTTGCAACACTTTTTTTCATTATTTAGGGCAATTTAGGGGCAAAATTAGCCTTAATTTCTTATAAAAAAATCATTTTAGGCATAAGCTTCAAAGTTTTCCCTACTTTTGCAGCCCAAATTCGGGGAAAATATATGCCAAAACCTATTTTTATTATCGGCACACAGCGTTCAGGCTCGAATCTCTTGCGTTTGATGCTGAATGAATCGCCTGACATTGCTGCACCACATCCGCCGCATATTTTGAAGATTTTTATGCCTTTGCTGCCTGTCTATGGCGATTTGAAGGAACATAAAAACTTCCATACTTTGGTCAATGATGTCTGTTTATTTGTGCAAAAGAATCCTGTAACATGGGACCTTCAGCCTGAAACGGAGGCTATTTTGGCGGCTTGCCAAGAAAATACCTTGTTTGAAGTGATGCGACAAGTGTATGCGCAAACGGCACTTGCCAAACATGCAGCTTATTTTTGCTGCAAAAGTATGGCAAATGTGGAGATTTTGCCAGAATTGTGGGCGGCTTTGCCTGATGCGACTTTTATTTATTTGTACAGAGATGGCAGAGATGTTGCGGTTTCTTTTACAAAGGCATTTGTAGGAGAAAAACATTTTTATAGCATTGCACAGCAATGGAAAAAAGACCAATTATTAGCCTTAGATTTCAAGAAAAAATATAAGCCCAACAACTGGTTTGAGATTCAATATGAGGCTTTTATTCGTTCTCCCGAAAAAATATTAACAGATTTATGTCATTTTCTAAGCATAGAATATGAGGCGAATATGATGCAATATCACAAGTCGCAGGAGTCGCAAAGGGCGGCAAATGCGGGGGATATGTGGAAAAATGTGATAAAACCTGTTTTGGCAGATAATAAACAGAAGTTTTTGAAAGAGGCAAATTCGGCGCAAGTTCTTATCTTTGAAACAGTTGCAGGCGATGTTTTGGCAGAATTGGGTTATGAATGTGTTTTTCCCAACACAGAGAGACCGCCTTTTTCTCCTACAGAAATAGCGGCTTTTGAGGCAGAAAATCAGCGACTCAAAGCCGAAATTCGCCAGAAAGTGAGTGCAGAGGAATTGGAAAAAAGGAAAGGGCAGGAGGAGTTATTGTCCGAAATTCTTTTGCGTAGAGTTGAGCAGATTTGAGCAGGTAGCGTAGATATATTTCTTGTTTCATCTGCGAAATCTACTTTCATCTGCGAAAATCTGCGTGAAACCACCCCAAAAGTGCCTATATTTGCCCTTTATTTCTCACAAACAACCGAAAATGAAACAAGAATATCCTACAAGTCAGCAAAATTTTGAAAAAATTATCACAGATAACTTTTTGTACATCGACAAAACGATGTACTATTATGAGCTATTGCAAGAAAAAAACATGCAGTTTTTTGCGCGCCCACGTAGGTTTGGAAAATCTATGATGATTTCGACCTTGAAAGCCATTTATCAAGGCAAAAAACACCTGTTTGAAGGCTTATGGATATACGACAAAATAGATTGGGAAGCCGTTGTGCGCCCTGTTATACACTTAGATTTTACGAAAGTGGGATATAGAGGTGGAGAGCTATCTTTGGACAATGGGCTTAGCAATAACTTAGATGAAATCGCCGCAGAATACAATGTTATTTTGCACAAAAATACTTCAAAAGAAAAACTTATAGAACTATTAACATTATTTGACAAGCAAGGCAAAAGAGCGGTTTTGTTGGTAGATGAGTATGATATGCCTTTGACAGATGCCTTAGATACGCCCGATTTTAAGGACATTTTGGGCTTTTTGGGGGATTTTTATGCGACTTTGAAAGGCTATGGCGAGCTTGTGCATCAGGCACTTTTGACAGGGGTTTCTAAGTTTGGCAAGGTGTCGCTTTTTTCCAAATTGAACAACTTGACAGATGTTTCTATGGACGAAAAATACTTGAGTATGTGTGGTTTTTCGCAAAGGGAATTGGAAAAATATTTTGCAGAAGATGCGATTGAGGTTGCTAATAAATTGAAAATCAGTGAAAAGAAATTATGGAAAAAAATCAAAGAACAATATGATGGCTATTCTTGGAATGGGATAGATAGGCTGTATTGCCCTTTTTTGGTCATGCAGTTTTTTAAACATCAGAGATTTGGGAATTATTGGTTTGAAACAGGAACGCCGACTATTTTGCTCAAACTGCTGCGAAAAGAAAAGCTGTTTCCGTTTGAATTGGAAGAAGTAGAATCCGAAGAAGGATTGTTATCGAATATGGATATTTATAGCATTGATGTAGTTGCTATGTTATTTCAAACAGGTTACTTAACTATAAAAAGAGTCAAAATGCGAGACGGGGAAGCAACTTATTATTTAAGCTACCCGAATTTGGAAGTCAGGAATGCGTTTCAAAAAAATATTTTGGCGGATTATTTGGAGGTAAAAGAAGGAAGTATAGATAGAAATTATATCTCAAAACTGCGTAGAGCCTTGACAAACAATGATATAGCCTTATTTATTTCTATCTGTCAAAGTGTTTTTGCGTCTATTGCGTATCAGCAAATTGCGAACAGTGATGAAGATGCTTTTCATTCTATCATGCACTTATTAGTCAAATTGACGGGAGAAAGAATAGTCCCCGAAGTGCCACACAATTTGGGACGAGCCGATAATTTCCTTTTTATGGACGATAGGACTTTCATTTTAGCATACAAATACAATGGCACAGCTGCTGCAGCTTTGAAGCAAATTCAGGACAAAAAATATGCACAACCCTTTGAACATGAGGGACTTCCGTTTACATTTATTGGGATTAATTATAGCAGCGAAAAGCGAAACATTGATGAATGGGAGGTTTTTCCGAAAGGGGAGAATGACCTAAATGAAAGCCGTTGATTTCCTGTTTTTTGCTTCTCTAACAATCTTTGGAACACAAAAAAAATAAAATCATCATTTACCACTAAGGCACGAAGGAAACTAAGAAAGAAAAAGCGTGGCTTAGATGTCTCCTTTTACCATATAGCTTCGTGTTTCTTCGTGCCTTAGGGGTGAGAAAAATGGTAAGTTATTTAATTTTTGTTTCTTTGGGGAATCGGGCTTGAATTTGTTGGGCGGAAATGAAAAAAGCCAGGGGACTCTAACACAATGTGTGAATCAACCCTAGCCCTTGCTCTTGTAATCCGGGTACTTCGTACCGTTCATGTTTCAAAGATAGGGCGCTTTTTTGAGCTTTGTGCAAGAAATTGATTGAATTGTATGATTTTCGGCGTGAATGGTACGTTTGCTTGATTGAACGGTTATTAAAGGTAAGATATAAAAAAAAGGCTTCAAATACAAAGCATGGGTTTCTTTCTAATAAATTGGCTATTCTGCAATGTATCAACTTATTAACAGCCAAAAACAGCTCTACCTACTGAAAGATAAAGCTGCCTTCACACATTTAACATCTAAATCAACAAAATGAAAAGGTAAGTTTTCGGACGGAATAACGTTTGTTTTTTATGGTAAAATGAATATACTTTTCACAATATACGTCCTTAACGAAGGGGTGGGAAAAAAGGTAGCCTGTAGTTGAAAAAAAAACCTTACTTTTGTCTCGCAGATTTTCGCAGATGAAAGCAGATAACCGCAGATAGGCAGGACAATTAAGCCTATATATAATTGAAAGTTGAATTTTATTCTCCATTTTCAATTTATCTGCGACATCTGCTTTCATCTGCGTTCGTCTGCGTGAAATTCCATTTTTATGAGCATTATTATCTTCTTAGCAACCGTTTTTTTCTCGTATTCTCTCAATGAAATCCTACACCGCCTCACCAACAATTTTGGCGTAGCAAGTCGGCAATTGAATACAAGTGTGCGCTGGGGCAGCACCTCAAAACCGACTACTGGCGGAATCGCTTTTTATATTACTTTTTTGTTAGGAACCGTTATTTTGTTGTTGCTCAATCCTGCGATGCTCTCCCTTTCTACCGCAAATACCTATCTCGCCTTGTTTCTCAGCGCAAGTTTGGCTTTTTTGATAGGCTTGGCAGATGACGCTTATAATACTCGCCCTTTTATGAAATTCATCGGGCAGATAATTTGTGGCTTAATTTTCATTGGTTTTGGCATACAAATTCGCTATTTTGACATTCCTATTTTAGATTGGACGCTTACCGTTTTTTGGGTAATTGCCATGATGAACAGCCTCAATATGCTCGACAATATGGACGCTGTTACGACAACGGTTTCTTTGTGTATTGTGGTCATTACCCTTACTATGTCCGTTTTTGTGGGTTGTCCGCCGAGTTTATATTATATTTTGGTCATTATTGCGGGCAGTTTTGTAGGGTTTTTATTTCTGAATTGGCGACCGTCAAAAGTCTATATGGGTGACACTGGCAGCATGTTTGTAGGGCTAGTACTGGCATTCGTCGGCATCAATTTCTTCTGGAATATCCGTACAGCCCCTGACAATGTGGACTTTGTGCGCAAAGGTTTGATCCCTTTTATGATATACCTCGTGCCGATTTTGGACACTTCTTTTGTAACAGTATCAAGGCTTTCTCGTGGGGTTTCGCCCTTTCAAGGCGGGCGCGACCACACAACACATAATCTCGTACATGTTGGCGTTCCCGAAAACCTTGTGCCTGTCGTTCTTGGCGCATTGTCGTTATTTTCGGGCGGAATGGGGCTTTTTGCACACAAACTCATTCCAAATTGGACAAATTGGCATACCTTAATTTTCACTTTATACCCTGTTTTGGTCTTTTCTGTCTTTATTTTTTTGTATAGAAAAGGCACACGTATCGGCAAAATGAAGGAAATTACTGCGCAAAGGGAGAAAATGCGCCTACAAAGGCTAGCAGAACAACATGCGAAGTGATTTTTTCGACTTTTTGCTATAAGGAACAAAAATTCAATAACTTGCTATTTTTCTCACCACTAAGGCACGAAGAAACGCGACTCGTAGTGAGCAAAGCCGAACTAAGCAATATGGTAAAAGAAGAGAACTAAGCCACGTTTTTTCTTTCTTAGTTCCCTTCGTAATCTTAAGGGTAAATGATGGTTTTATTCTTTTCGTGTTCCTAAAAACAATACTTCGCTACAAAATTTGGAAAAAGGCGGTAAAACATAGATATTTGTTGCTGGATTAATACTTATCACAATTTTAGCGATAGAAAATGGGATTTGCCCCTCTTCCTGTGTCCAAATATTAAGAGATAAATCTGAAATAAGCAAATGCCAGCAGCAATTTAGGCATTTGCCCCGAATTTTCATGAGTCAGGGCTGTTAATTCGTGAAAATTCGTGCAATTCGTGGCTATAAAAACAACTTTAGCACATTATCATGCGTATTCTCTTTGTCATATACATTTTTTTATTACAAAATATATTTGCCCAGACCTTTTCGGGCGCATTAGAAAATCAGCCCGTTTCCGTAGGCGAGCCTTTCATGATTGAATACACCTTGCAAGACGCTACAGGGGTAAATTTTGTCATGCCCGATTATGACAAAAATGTATTCTTTTTGATGGAGCAAAATCAGGCACAACAAGTAATAGAAACCAACGGAAAAAGGACTGTTTCGATGACTTTTGCCTTGACATTCAAGCCTTTGCAGCCCGGACATCACCTTTTTTCCCCAGCCACAGTTACTATAGATGGCATTCATAAAAAACTGCGTTCCAATCCGCTTGAGGTAGAAGTAGAAAATGCAAAAGGCTTAAACCAATCCTCACAAACACAGCCCAATCCGCAAACGCCACAAACAGGCTCAAGCAGCTCCGAAGACGTAGTACTTATTGCCGTTCCCTCCAAAACTACAGCATATTTAGGCGAGCCTATCTTGCTCACTTACAAGCTATTAACGCGAAAAAACCTCACGCAACCCCAAGTAACAGACAACCCACAATACACAGGTTTTTGGCGAGACGATTTGGAAACAAAAGCCTCGCAAGCACAGGTAGAAAATTATGAAGGCAAAAGATTTACGGCTTATGAAGTAAAAAGGGAACTGTTATATCCGCAAAAAAATGGGGATTTAACCATTCCTACCTTTGGTTTACAAGTAGAAATGCAGTTAGGCGGACAGAGTTTGATAGAGAGATTGTTAGGTACTTCGCCGAGACAGCAAACCGTTCAAGTCAATTCGCAGCCGCTTACCATTCACGTAAAGCCCCTTCCTACCACCAATCAGCCTACGAATTTTACGGGGTGGGTCGGCGATTTTAGGGCAGATTTTCTCTTATTAGACAACTCCTGCAAAGTCGGCGAACCCTTGCAACTCAATGTAACCCTCACAGGCAAAGGCAATTTGCGCATGACAACGCCCCCAAAATGGGAGGTAGGCAGCGATTTTGAAAGCTACGAACCCGAAGCAGAAGACTATTTACACAAAGAAACGCATGATATAACAGGTTTTCGTATCTTCAAATATTCCCTCATTCCCAACAAAGCTGGCGACTTCACTTTGCCGCCTTTGAAATTGTATTTCTTTGATTATGAGGCAAATAGATACGATTCTATCCTTAGCCCATCCTATACAGTCAAAGTGTTAGAAAATAAAAACATAACTTTTTCTACAGATTCTCCTCCTACAAACAAATCCGACAGTTTGCCATTTCATAACAATATGCCTGTAAGCAACTCACAAAACTGGAAATCAGAAAGTCCTTCTTTTTTCTGGTTATGGGCAGTGTTAGGAAATGTTGTATTGGGCATTTTTGCTATATTTTTCTACGAAAAAAGGAAATCTTCCCACGCCCTTTCGCAAAAAAATACCTTTGAAATTTGGGGAAAAGCAAATGTTTATTTAAAAACTGCCGAAATGGAAATGGGAAATCCACAAACAGACGTTTTCTATGAAAATATCTTATTTGCCCTCAAAACCGCCTTGCAACATTTTTTGAAATTGCCAAATTTGTCTTTCAATAAAACGGAAATCAAAACCAAGTTGCAAGCAAAGCAAGTAACCCCCGAGTTATTGGAAAATATTTTGGCAGTTTGGCAACATTGCGAGTCTGCTTTATTTGGAAAAAACACACATTTTCTCGCCAAAAAAGAGTTATACGAGCAAACTCAGCAGCTCATTCGGCAATTAAAATGAGGCTAAAACAGTCCTGAAAAAACTTTTTTGTATTTTTTTTGAAAATTATTATCTTGTTTATCAGCAAGTTAGCATTTTAGCGTAAAAAAAAAGCATATTTTTTTTGTCAATTCAAAAAACAGTCGTACTTTTGCGCCTGGAGAGATGGCAGAGCGGTCGAATGCGGCGGTCTTGAAAACCGTTGAAGGCAACTTCCGGGGGTTCGAATCCCTCTCTCTCCGCAAAATCACGTAAAGTGCTAACTATCAGCTATTTATCTCGGTCATAGAAAAAAGCTATGACCGAGTACCTACCAGAAGGCTTCTATTCAGGCAAAAAACTTGAATAATGAAGCAAAAAAAACTTGTCTCTACTGAATTTCGATTGCTAACGTATGGCAATAACTTGGCGCAGAAATGGTGCTGGGAGTGGTATGATGAAAAGGGTAAGCGTTGTAAGAAGTATGGGCTGATTAACAGACACACAACCGTAGAATCCCGACTTATTGAAGCTGAGAAGCTCAAAAAAGAGATGGAGACGGGCTTGAAAAACACTAAACAAAGCCCAGATTCGGTTATTTATCAGCATTTGAAACCCCATTATGATAAACATGTTACCCCTTTGAGGGATTCGAGTGCCAAAGATTATGGTACTGTCCTCCATATTTTTGAAAGGTGGCTATTGAAAACTGGCTATAAAGCCTTGCACCCTAAGAAATTTGCCGCAAATCAAGCCGAAGATTACGCCCGTTATATTGAA
>JAYUZN010000343.1:0-13483 GCA_043751755.1 Bacteroidota bacterium
CCTTCGAGGGGTTAGCACCCACTCGAAGGGTTGCTTACTCACAACGAATTTAGTTTCGCTGCCCTTCGAGTGGTCGTAGACCCTCGAAGCGGCTTTAACTTGAATAATTACTATATTTTTCAAAAAGTAGGCAGGCTTTCACCCACCTACTTTTTATTTTATATCTACGCCAAAGCCTCTTTTACGCTTTGCGCAGCTTCGGCAAGTGTTATGGCAGAAGTTACCTTTAAGCCAGAATTATTAATAATTTCAGCCGCTATTACCGCATTTGTACCTTGCAAACGCACAATAATTGGCACATTTATATCTCCAATCGCCTTGTAAGCCTGTACAACTCCATTTGCGACCCTATCACACTGCACAATTCCGCCAAAAATATTGACCAAAATCGCCTTTACATTTGGGTCTTTGAGAATGAGGCGGAAGCCTTTTTCTACCGTTTCGGCACTTGCTCCGCCTCCCACATCAAGGAAATTCGCAGGTTCGCCGCCCGAAAGTTTAATCATATCCATCGTAGCCATCGCCAAACCTGCCCCATTTACCATACAACCCACATTTCCATCAAGTTTCACGTAGTTGAGATTAGAAAGCGAAGCCTCAACCTCCAAAGGGTCTTCTTCGGTTGTGTCGCGCAAAGCTACATACCCTTTCTGACGATACAAAGCATTGTCATCTAAGCCCAATTTGCAATCTACCGCAATGATTTTGTCATCAGAAGTTTTGAGCATAGGATTGATTTCCAACATAGAAGCATCAATCGTCTTATAGGCTTTGTAGAGTTGCAGCATGAATTTCACTGCATTTTTGAACGCTTCACCCGAAAAACCTAAGGCAAATGCCAACTTACGCGCCTGAAAATTTTGCATTCCCAACGCAGGGTCTATCCTTTCTTTGATTATTTTTTCGGGCGTATCGTGCGCCACATCTTCGATAGACATGCCCCCTTCTGTAGAAGCAATTATAACATCTCTGCTGTTTTCTCTATCAAGGGTAATCGAAAAATAATATTCTTTAGGTTCGGAAGCTCCTGGATAAAACACATCTTGCGCCACTAACAACTTATTTACGACTTTGCCTTCTGCGCCTGTCTGAATCGTAACTAAAGTTCCGCCCAAAATGCCTTTCGCTTTTTCGCGGACTTCCGCCAATTTTTTGGCAATTACCACGCCACGCGAACCCGTTTCACGCACTTCGCCCTTCCCACGTCCACCTGCATGAATTTGAGCTTTTAGCACAAACCATTTGCCGTCAGGTCCGTCAGGATACAACTTCAAAGCCGCTTCATGCGCTTGTTCAGGGGTTTCGGCTACGATTCCTTCTTGAATAGGAATGCCAAAACTTTTGATAATTTCTTTTGCTTGATATTCGTGTAGATTCATATTGACAATTTTTTGTAAAAACAGCGCAATATTATGCAGTTTTAGCGGATTTTACAATTATGCTGTGTATTTTTCAATTCTTATCCTCTCCATCAGGGTCTTTTTCCTCGACTTCTATCTTGTCAAACTCCCCTTTATCTTCAATGTTATCGTCATCTTTATCTTTATCATCAGCTTCATCTTCTTCTTTTTTAAGTTGCTCCTCCAATTCTTTGGTGTCATTATCTACTTCAATGACCACAGCTTTTTCCAACTTGATTTTTGCCATGATATCAGGGTGTATTTTCAAATCTTTGAAATGCTTCTTTTTGAGTTTATTCAAATATAAGTAAACCGATTCTGTAAAGGTAAAATCGGTCTTGAGCTGTGTTGCAGAAGGCGTAAAAGGGGCAGAATTTTTGAACATTTTGACGGTTGTGCAGTACATACTTATAACGTAGGTATAGTTCTTGAATATCATTTTTATTTCTGGCACGAAACAATCAGGAGAATGAAGTTCATCTTCGGTCAAAGCAAAGTCTTCGAGCCGATTAATGGTATCTTCTATTGTGTAGGGAATTTTGACTTTAATTAAATCATTTTGTGCAGAATAGCACAAAGGAACTTGCTTTAAATCAGTTACTTGCATAGAAACCAAGTACATGAAGTTGTCATCTTGCGGACTTGCAACCGCTTTCGGAGTCATGCCGCCAGGCTGCGCAATTATTGATAATACCCCCATGAGTCCCCCTAACAATAGCCAAATGTTCCGTATCAAAGTCGTAAAAGACATAGTTTGATGTATTAAGTGTAGATAGTCAATGCCGAAATCGCCCGTAAGATAGGGCATTTCTCTCGAATTGACAAAAAATATAAGAATAAATAATACGAAAAAAGGAATGGAAAGTTACAATGTGAAGGTAAATAATTGAAAATAAGTTGTTTATGTTAGTTGTATTTTTACAAAATATTTGTAATTGTTAAACGTTTCAAAAGGAAAGCGAGTATAATTATGGGGTTTCTTACTATACTCAAGCCGATGCTATATTCATTTTTGCAACCGTATATATACAAATATATCAGCCATTTAATAGGACTTACACAAAACCTGTTTTAATGCTATGAATTACACGAATTAACAGCCCTAATTCATGGAAAAATGCGTAAGTCATGTTTGAAAAGGGTTCTGGTTTATCTCAAAAGTAAAAACTACATAAATATGTCTATTTTTTTTTTTTTTTTATTTAAAAATAAAACTCATACTTTTGTCAAATCAAATAATAGGAATTTTATAATTCTATCAATTTCAAATAAAGACAAAACCAATCCCTATTTCATAGAAATAGGGCATAAAATAAAGCATACCCAATGCTATTGCGCATAAGTGTTGGAGATGTTTTTCTTTTTTATTTTTCCATCCATTATTTTCATTTATTGTTATGAAAAAAACATTCTTTGTGTTATTTTTTGTGGGTTTATTTTTGTCCTCTTTTAAGATGATGACAAGCCATGATCCAAGTCCTCACGGTATTTCCGCCTTACAATCTGCTAATAGCTATGTCGCAGATGTGAAGATGCGAGGCACAACAGACAAGCAGTTAGTCGTACTTATTGCCAATAATGCGGAACACCCTGATCAAGTATATTTATTAGAAAATAAAAATAATTATACAGATAACGTTTCACTAATCCATGCCACCATTATATATGGAGATAGCAGCCTTATCATTCAAGAGGCTAATACGGGCAAATATTACCGACTAAAAATTGAAGGAAGCATCACAAATGACGGGCTTGACAGGAAAAAACTCCTCAAAGAGTATGTAGGCTATGGCTTAGGAGATCACAATAACCCAAGCTATTACAGTGAGGCGGATGCTGCTCCCTCCACTTTCCCAACTACCTTGTCGCTATCCTGCCATTGCTACTCAAACGGAACAAACATGGGGCTTTGTACTGCAGGTGGAAGTGGCTCTTCTTCTTGCTCTGTGACGGGTTCTTCTGGCGGCTGTACTGTAACTTGCAGCGCAGGTAACTTTGCATGTTGCATGTTATAGTTTTGTACGATGGCTTCAAACTTTTTAAAAGTTTGAAGCCATCAATCCCTAAACACCTTTGTTCCTTCACTACAATTCTGGCAAATGTCTATTTTGTCTCTGGATTGCAGCAATTTTCCCCGAAAATCTTGGTATGCCTCACTGCTCCAAATAGTTTCAAAAGGCGTATCAAGCAGATTTCCCATTTCATATTTGGCATCTTTGTCGAAACAGCAAGGCAAAACCTTCCCGTCCCACGTGATTTCTGCCCCATGCCACATCTTCCAACATTGATTGTTTAAGGGATTTTTGAGTTTCCATTTGCCATTTTCCCCCTCTGCATAACGGCTATATTTGCCAATCGTAGGAATCAAGTCGCTGCCTTCTTCAAACTCGTAAATCTGGGCAGTTTTGAGCAAAACCGCGTCTGCCCCCCATTCCTTCCCCATCTTTTGAATGTCCGAAATTTGATGCTCATTGGGCTTTACCACCAAAAATTGTATCAAAATGACAGGCGTTTGCGACTGCATTTTGTCCCGCCATGCCACCAAATTCTTTACGCCTGCTATGACTTTATCCAAATTGCCGCCCACTCTATAGGCTTCGTAAGTCTCTTGCGTAGTGCCATCTATGGAAATAATGACCTCCGAAAGCCCCGATTCTATTGTTTTTTTGGCATTCGCATCTGTGAGATAATGCCCATTTGTGCTTGTTGCGGTATAAATGCCTTTTTTTGAGGCAAAAGAAACCATGTCCAAGAAATTCTTGTTCAAATAGGGTTCTCCCTGAAAATACATCAGCAAGTAAATCAAGTCTTTATGGAGTTGATTGACCATTGCCTCAAAGTTTTCGAGCTTGAGCATACCCGTAGGACGCGTAAACGCCCGCAAGCCACTCGGACATTCGGGGCAACGCAAATTGCAATAAGTCGTAGGTTCAATGCCCACTTTCACCGGGTTTCCCCAATGAAAACTCTTTTTCCGCCAACGGGAAAAGTGGTAGGAACCGAGTATTTTCCCAAAATTCCATAACTTGCGTATGGTCAGGGTTTTGAGGAGTATTTGTGTTTTTTTGAACATTCGTTTAGTTTTCTACGGTTACATACATTGCCCAAATGCCCATACTATTTGAATTGATTGATAATATATTGTAAAACGCCTAACAATTCATTAAGTTGTTTTAACGGAAAAGGGGTTTTATCAGCTTCTATTATCATACCTTCTTTATAGCGCAAAAACAACCAATTGTCGCCTGTTGTAATAATTCCATAAATGACTTGCGCAGGTTCGCCTCTTTTTTCATTCCAAAGGCGAGTAGCGTACATTTCTGCTACACATTGCGGAATTGCGGCAGCAAGTGAGCCGCTTAATTTTGCCTCTACTACGGCGATAATCGGCGAAGTAGGGACGGGGCGCAAAGGCAACTTCACTAACAAATAATCGCAAAAGCCCTGCAAGCCTTTTGCTGCGTCCACATCAAAACTAAACCCTGAATAAACAGAAAAAACGGTCTTATTATTTTTTTGTAGTTCGCGTAAAATAGGCGCAATCAGAAATTCTGACCTTGCTTTTTCGGTGTCCAAAGAAACCTCTGTCGCATCTTTTAAATTCTCGGAAAGTACCATACTCGGCTGCACAGAGGCGATAGTTTCGCCCTCAAATAAATTTACCATAATAACCGATAAGCCTAATGCGTTTAAGTCGTCATAAGTAAATTTAGAATAGGATTTTGTATTGCGTTTTGCCATGGTTTATTTGAATTGATTAACAATATGTTGTAAAACACCTAACAATTCTTCTAATTTGGATAAAGTATAGACTTTTTTATCCATTTCAATCGTCAAACCCTCCTGATAGCGCAAAAATAACCAACTTTCCCCCGTGGTAATTGTTCCATAAATTACTTGCGTTGGTTCGCCCCTTTTTTCATTCCACAGACGAGCGGCATACATTTCTGCGGCACATTGCGGTACGGCAGCATTCATGCCGTCATTTAGCTTGGCTTCTACTACTGCAATAATAGGGGATTCTGGAACGGGTCGTAAAGGCAATTTTGCTAATAAAAAATCGCAAAAACCTTGCAACCCTTTCTCTGTATCCACATTAAAATTAAACCCTGAATAGACAGAAAAAACCTTTCTATTGTTTTTTTGAAGCTCTCGCAAAATAGGTGCAATCAGAAATTCTGACCTTGCTTTTTCTGTATCTAGAGAAATCTCTGGAGCTTCTGCCAATATTTCAGCAAGCACAGCACTTGGCTGTACAGGAACAATTACTTCCCCCGTAAATAAATCTTCTTTGATAACGTCTAAGCCTAAGGCTTTTAAGTCATCATACGTGAATTTGGAATAGGACTTTGTATTGCGTTTTGCCATTTTAGGTTAATTTTTGTATAAATTGATGAGCGCATAATGAATAATACTTCTTTTTGGGGCTTTTTATACCTAAAATCTGCCTCCAAAAACATATACCCTTCTTGCATTTTGCATATCTTTTATATAGTCGTCTAATGTTCATAAAATTTACACCCGCAAGATAGTCATTTTTATCGGATTTTGAATAATATTTTTGTTTTTTTGAACATTCGCTTAGCTTTCTACGGTTACATACATTGCCTTAATCACGCCATTTGCTGTAATAGATTTTACGGTAAGATTCAGGTCTTTTTTGCTTACAAAAAGCCTGTTATGAATCCTTTTGATATACCCTACTTTTGATTCGTCTTTATAAAGTGCAATGGCATTTTTATCCGTTTGATTGTCTTTTTCATGTTTATAACTAAGTATATCCCCTTCTTTGACAAAATTTGAGGGAATATTGAGGTGCGAAAGGCTTGCAACATCTGTAACAAATTTGAAATGTTTTTCAGTGGACTCACTAAAATCTGCCAAAAACTCAAAACTATCTGTAGGGCTTCTGCCTTGTGTGAGTGCCAACAAATCAAAAATATCCTCTCTATTTTCGGCTTCCCAAAAACGGAGAATTTCATTTCTATTTGCCTTACTTTTGGAAACAATGCGATAAGAAAGCTGATTTTCTATTTCTATGGGACTCAACCTTTTGACTTCTTTTAAGCCCATAACATAACTAAAACCTTCTTTTTGGGCTTGCTCAAGTTCTTCTGTATAGGCAAAGACGATTCCATTTCCGATTTCGTTGCGGTTTATTTTTCCTACAATAAGTCGTGTTTCATTGGGCTTTTTGCGCCAAGATAAATATATATTTTGTGCTAACATAAGATTTGCTTTAAAAAATGTATTCTTTGAATGAGTGTTTTGATAATCAGGACTTACGCAAAACCTGTTTTTATAGCCACGAATTACATGAATTAACACGAATTCTGGGCGTTAATTAGTGGAAATTCGTGTAATTCGTGGCAAAATTCGTAAGTCCAATAATTACATATTAAACCCCCTACACACCACCAATTGATGCGTCCTATCGCTTGGCTTTTTGTAATACACCAGCACATGATAAAAATTCTCGCTATCTGTACGTTTGCCTTCTGTCAGCGTTTCTACTTTTTGTTGAGTAAGCGGATTTTGCAAAATATATTGATAATCATACATGCCTTGTTTGAGCCAAATATCTTTTTCATAGACGTGCAAATTCTCATTATAAGCCAATTTATACTCCGCATCTGCTTGAAAATCATTGAAATAGCCTTGAATATATACGTCTAATTCCTCAAAAACTTCGGCAGGTTTGAAGGTAAAATGGCAGCTCACATAATCTGCTTGCGTAGCTGCGTCAGGAAACTCATTCACAGACACTTTGTAGCCGCCATTCCAGTCGCCAATTGCCTTGTAGAGATTGGTCGGATAAGCAGCATCTCTTTTGAGTATCACGTGCCAAGTGTTATCTTCCTGTCTTTCAGTGCTTTCCACATTTTGCCCAAACAAACGCGTACTGCTAATATCTGCCCGCCGAAACTCATTACCTGTGTTAAATACTTTATTTATATTGAGATGATATTCCCAGCCATTGTTGCGCACAAAAGCAGGTTTGAGGTTGAGAGCAGCATTGTCCCAACGCCCATTTTGCAAAACCACTACTTTTATATCCCAATCTTGATTGGCAATCGGCAATCCGCCTGTGTTATTGAGCGTAAAATTAATATCTGTTTGGCGCATACGTGGCACACTTCCCGACAGGGTAAGCGTGGGATTTACCTCCATTAGTTTATCTGCCACCATCAGGCGGCGTGTTATGACCAAATTTTCTTTATCTCCATTTCTATATACATACAAAATATAATTCCCACTCATCTTAAAATGTTCCCCGTCTTTGGGAAAAGTATAATTGTAATGCACGTAAGGCACATTCGTAACCTCTGTACGCGTATATTCGCTCAGGGATTGGGTAGCAAAACCCTCATAAAACTCCATTTGCATGACATTTGAAGGATTCCAATCGGCATCACATTGCAACAAAGAAGCGGTAAGATTGGAGGCATTTTCGCTTTGTGGCAGCAACTCATCAAACTCTAAGGTAAGAAAATCCGTTTCGCCCAAATACAAAATAGGATAGGCATTTTCTATGCTACTTGCATATAGGCGCACTGTTTTTACATGCGATTCGTAGGTATGATTGTCATAAATCATGTCTATTGCCCACCCATTTAGGGTAAAAATGCAAGCCAAAAATAAGGAAAATAGATTTTTCATGTATATTTGCGGAGAAGTTGTAGGGTTCGCGATGTTTCACGCAGATTTTCGCAGATTTAACCGCAGATTTTCGCAGATGAAGATTCATTTGCGCAAATCAGCGTCCCCATCTGCGAAAATCTGCGCGAAAATAAACACAAAGATACAACAATAATGTAACTTCCCCTAAATTTGGCGGCTGGATAGTCACATTTTAAGCATGAAGGCATTATTCCTAGCATAGCGTTTTCATACAGTTTACAGCTAAAGACATCTTTTGACGAGGAAAAAGATGTACCTTCTTCTCTATATGGCAAAGATTTTCGAGATGAAAAAGGACTGTTTGGCACTATTACGTAGTACTGACTAAATAAACAAGGTTAAGATATTGATTGTATTGCTGGTACAAGTGTCTGCTTGTGCCTCCTTTCTTGAAGTGTCCCAAAGCAAAAGATGTGTAAACTACGAAAAATAAGGAGTTTATGACTTAAAACGAAAACGCTTAAGAGCTAATTCTGCTTAGTTCTATGCTATTATTCCTATTTCGTAATGAGAATTCTTCTCAATAATCATTTTGCCTATCTCAAAATATTTTCCTATATTTGTAACAAATTATCGATTATGAATCTATCAAAACGCTTATTTTGGGATACGCTTAGATTGGGAAAAACATGCAAGATTTGTGATTGAACGAGTCTTGACAAGTGGCTTTTTGAGCGATTGGCAGGAAATTGTTCGTTATTATGGGTACGAAAGAATCAAAAACGAAGCCTTAGAAATCCGCTATTTGGATAGTCTTACGCTTAATTTTTGCAGCACTCTACCATTTCAATACTTTGGCACATAAGCAAATCTTTACACAATATCCTTTATAAAATCCACCGCAATTTCAACTCTGTCCCTCTCTTCATTCTCCTTTAATAAGTAATGCTTATCATCAACTAAAACTAAAGAATATTTTGTAATGTTTGCAGCAGTTATGAGGGGATTAACAGGAATCTTCCAGCCTTCATTTGTAGAATACATTGAAATACCCTTTTTTAAAAACAAAGGAGAATGTCCAGAATATTGAAAATAACAATCTCTTGAATCACAAATACTCATATCATTGATTTTTTTGCAAACCGTAAAAACATAAGGGCTTATATGATAGGCAAGTAAGGGATTACTCGTGTCAGTACCTAACATACGGATTTCATAATCGTTTCTAACGTAATAATTTAGCCTTGAGGTAAACTCCGAATATTTTAAGAAGTAATATTTGTAAGACCTATCTGTTTTATTCTCGATCAGCCACTTGTCTATAATCGCTTGCAGTTTTTTGCCTGGTTCTGTTATTTCAGCACTTATATGCGTGTATGCATCTAACAATCCTAATATGCTGTTAGAAACATTAGCTTCCTCATTTGTTAATACAGCAGCCCAATTGCTTTTTTTTCCGAAATAGTATGTTCCTCCCATCTTTGTCCATTTTATATAAACTCCTGTAAAGCCACAAGCGATTAATGCTTGAATTCTTAAGGTATCAGCAATTTTTGCACCCCATATTTCGGTTATTGCGCTTAAATATTCGGGGAACTTAGCTATATTTTCTTGTGGTTTTAGCTGATGTATTAAGCCCCCAAAGTCTTCTATATTTTCTATCGCTAATAATGCTTTATTTATAGGAGCCTCATTTGATAGGAGTATTTTCGCTTTTTCTATTTCATACTTAATTGCACTTTCTGAAAATCTCGCCCCTTTTTTAAGGATATCCTCATTTTTTAGCGTATTATATACATCATTGGAGTTTAATTTATCAAATACGGGAAAATAATCCCCGAAATAATTTATACGAACATCATTATTGTATTTGGTATCTCTTTTCTGTCTTCTCATTTGGAAAAGATTTCTTATAATTCTCACATAATTATTTAATTCTTCATCTACTTCATATTTGTCAAACCGAACTATATGCTGTAAGATACAAAATTGCAAAATCCAAGTTCTTCTTTTATTGCTTATATCTTCAGCTTCATTGTTCTTAATGATTATTTCAAATAAATTAATATCTTCTGAGCTGCTCCAGAACAATCTAATTTTTGAGTTAGGTTCAAGTACTTGATTGTCAATATAAAACAAATTTTTATAGAAATTTTCAATATTAACTTTATCTCCATTTAAGCCGTTTTTTGTATATATTTTGTAGAGTATATCTAATGAGCTAAATAAAAACAATATATTTTCTTCTATTTTATAAACGCCTTCGTATTGAGAAAATGTATTTTTAAAATCTTCTGCGTTTAAGTTTCTATTCTCCTTAAAAAATAATAATTGAGTTATAAATTCAAAGTAATTTGAAAACCCTTCATCAACCGTTTTTTTATTCCCTCGAAAGCTCCAAAATAAATCTGTCCATTCTTTTTCAATTTTATAAGAAAAATAGCCAGAATAGGCAAGCTCTCCTTTGATGGGATGTTGCATTTTTTTGTCCTTAAAATGCTTGTCAATGAGTTGAATGAAATTGGCTTTAAAATTTTCAAATGGCGTGAGTTGTTTTCCGCGCGCATTCATTTTAATATAAAGTTCGTCGCTTAATTCAAATCCTTTCGCCCCTAAATCCAATAACTCGAACGAAATGAGCTTGTCATTCGTGAGTTGTCTAAATACAGAACCAGAATTTATCGTATAAAATTTATAATGAATTGCTTGAATCATTATAAGCATGGCTTTAACAGTAGGGTCTGTGTCCCATTTATTCCTATACCAATGCTTATTTTTAATTTCTGCGATAAATGCGTCTTTTTCTGCCGAAATAGGCAATTCTATTTTTTCTTTGATTAAATATTGACAAAATTCGCGCGAACTTATTCTTGTATCATATACAAATTGGCTTAATTGAGCTTTGTCCGCTGTTTCAACATTTTCTTTTATGGCAAAATACCAATGCAACAAAAATAGAGTTGTCAACCGTTGTTGTCCGTCAATGGGGTAAAAGGTATTTTCGTTTACCCTTCCATACACGAAATCTAAATGCAGTTTTTCCGCCCCATTTATATGTTTGAGGAGGGAGTTTAAAAACTTTTCTCTTTTTTCGTCTTCTTCTTCTCTCCCTTGCGCATAATCCCGTTGAATAATGGGTATGCTAATTTTGTAGGAATGAATAAGATTCCAAAATGATATATTGTTAGTTTCCATTTTATATTTCTAATAATGTTATAAATGAAAGATAAACCTGTTCTATCGCCTTATAATAGGCTTGCCTGTCGTCATGGTTCCAAAATATCATTTCTTTTGGACTATTGGAATAATACTTTGAAAATGCTCGCTGCGTGCAAATAGGAACATATTTTCCCAATTTGTTTTCTTTTAACCTTTCTCTTTTTATATCAAAGAAGGAATTGTTGAGTTGACTATTCGTATCTTTATCCACTAAGGCAAGATTGTACAAAGTATGCAATTCGTTTTCTTTAAAATCTGCCATCTCACTGTATATGTCTATAACAATCTGAAATAGGTTTTGAAATTTTTCCTTATCATACTTCTGCAACAAATCGTCCATTTGTTGCACTACCTTATCTATCGTTTCCTTATTCCATTCCATTAATTCTTTCATTGGCATCAAAGATGCTTTATGCGCAAAAAGCCATGTTTTGGCTCTGTCTTCATCTGCATCAACACTTTCTGGGGTTTGTGGATGTATATGTTCTATACTCGTAATTTTCTCCTTTTTGTATAAGTGAAATGGGAATTTTGCATTTTCCTTTTTGTGTTTAATTAATGTCTCAATATTAAATAACAAAAGGATTTTTATTATTTCTGCATTATCTTCTCCGTATGTTATTTGAGATAAGTTTTTTGTAATACGTGTTTCCTTGTCTTGTTTGGCTATTTTAACCGATTTTGCGATTCTTATTTTGATGTCTTTTTCAAAAGCATCCTTAGGTAGTTTTAGCTCGATTAACTCTCTCATTAACACATCTTTATTGTTTGCATTCGCCAATAAGAATCCTATATAGTGAAATAAATGAGGGTCGTTATACCATTCATAAAATGTATTAAACATTACTTTTATCTCTTGCCATATGTCATTTATCGGTTTTAATATCTCCTGATTAGTTAAACGCTTGTTTGCTAAATACTTATCAAACACCAAAAATTCAAAATGTTTAGGTTTGCCCTCTTTTATTTCATATTTTATTAAACACTGACGTTCAAATTCATTCCACTTATCCGCAAGTATTTTAAAAATGAGTTCTATTTTGGAGGAAGGTTTATAAGTTGTGTCGTTCAAAAAAAGCCACAATTTCTCATCTTGAAGTTTAGCTTCAATCTCATCCCATTCAGTAGCTATTTCAAATAGCCGTTGTTTTACAAAACGTTCCTCACTTAAAGGATATAAATCTGCTTGAAGCAATAATGCTTTGATTAATTCTGCATCTGTCAACGGAATCTTACCCTCATTTAAACGGGTAAATAAGTCAATAGAATTATCATCATTCTCCTTATTGTCAATTAAAGCTTCATACCAAATCACACAAACATTGTTTTCGCTGTTTAATATTGTTTCTAACATTTTAATTCTTAACTTTAGTCTCTCAGTAAACCATTCCTTAACATATTGGTAAGCCATTGAAATGTGAAAAAAATCTACATTAGTATCGTCAATTTTATCTATGAATGTTTTATTTTCAAAAAAGGTTTTACAGTTTTCTCTTGTTTCAAAATCGATGCTATAAATCGTTGTTTTATCATCATAAAACTGTCGTATATCTTCAAGATAGCTTAGGATGATGAAAAGTGAGGTTAGTCGCTGCTGACCGTCAATTAATTCCCATCCGCTGAAAATTTCGTTATCATTCCCTTTCCATTGTTTTTTTTTAACCACAATAGGTTGAAGGCAATAAAATTTACCTGCTTTCTTTTTACTAGAAGGTTTTGAATCTTTATAGTACTGCAAAATATCGTCAAGCAATTCCGTTATTTCTTGCTTCCCCCAACGATAGCCTCTTTGATATCGTGGCACAAAAAAGTTTTCGTTGAGCAAATCTCCAATCCCTCTTATTCTTGGATTTTCTATATTTTCCATAATTTACAGTGCTATTTGTTCGTTAATATATGCTGCGCATTGCAGCGTTGGTGTTTTGCTGTTGAAGTATCAAATATTAAATAGAAAGGTGCCTCAAATTCTGCTGCAAACTTACTCAATCCTTTTGTATCTACAACGGTGGCTTCTCTGTTTTTCAAATTAACCTATTTATTTTATAGCATATTCCTTATAAGGAATAGAAAATAAATAACATAACAATTTCATTTTGGGGATTTCTTAGTGCCGTAGGCGCGAAATATTTATAGAAAATGGAATTCTCCCCCCCAATTTATTGCGTTTCTCGTGCAAACGCTAAAAAAAAGAGGGAGGGGTTGGCATGTTTTTTCTATAAATATCGCCGTCCCTACGGGACTAT
>JAYUZN010000344.1:0-16103 GCA_043751755.1 Bacteroidota bacterium
ACTCTCAACTTATAACTTTCAACTACTTATCTGCCTTCATTTTCAATTTTAATATGTTTCTCCCACCACTTCCAGAGCGAATGCGCCCGCAAAGTTTAGACGATATAGTAGGGCAGTCGCATTTATTATATGAAAACAGCCCTTTTCGGCAAATGATTCGGCAGAAAAATATCCCTTCTATGCTGTTTTGGGGTCCACCCGGCGTGGGCAAAACAACCCTTGCCCAAGTCATTGCACAGGAAACACAACGCCCTTTTAAGCAGATTTCTGCCATACAAGCAGGGGTAAAAGACATTCGGGAAGTCATAGCTTTTGCAGAGTTACATGCGGGAACTATTTTATTTATAGACGAAATTCACCGTTTTAGCAAATCTCAACAAGATGCTTTGCTCGGAGCTGTGGAAAAAGGCATTATTACGCTTATTGGCGCAACTACCGAAAACCCTTCTTTTGAAGTAATTTCCGCCTTATTGTCTCGTAGTCAAGTGTTTACCTTACAGGCTTTGACCGAAGAAGAGGTGCTTATTTTGCTGAAAAGAGCCATTGAAAAAGATGATTTTTTATCCCAAAAACAAATAAGCCTCCAAGAAACGGCAGCTTTGTATCAATTAGGCGGCGGAGATGCCCGAAAAACCTTAGCTTTATTAGAAATTTTCGTCAATTCTCAAACAACAAAGGACTTCATCGTAACTGATGATGCTGTGTTAAAAGCTGCACAAACGCATATAGCCCTGTACGACAAGGCAGGTGAACAGCATTATGACATTATTTCTGCTTTCATAAAATCTATGAGAGGCGGCAATGCCGATGCAGCCGTTTATTGGTTGGCAAGAATGTTGGCAGGGGGCGAAGACCCGCTTTTTATTGCGAGAAGAATGCTCATTTTGGCTTCTGAAGATATAGGAAATGCCAACCCTAATGCATTGTTATTGGCAAATGCCTGTTTTCAATCTGTGAATGTGATTGGAATGCCAGAAGCGAGAATTATTTTATCTCAAACGGCTATTTATTTAGCAACTTCGGAGAAAAGCAATGCCTCCTATATGGCGATTCAGCAAGCCCTTCAATTTGTCAATCAGTCGCCCCCTTTGCCTGTGCCGTTGCACCTACGCAATGCGCCTACCCGCTTGATGAAGGACTTGAATTATGGAAAAGACTATAAATATTCGCACAATTTTGACGGAAAAGAAGGAAATCAGGGCTATTTGCCCGATGCTATAAAAGGCATGAAATTTTATCAACCTAAAGAAATTGGCGTAGAAAAAAAGATAAAACAATTTTTGGAGGAGAAATGGGGAAGATGATAAACTTATATTAACTTTCAACTCTCAACTTATAACTTTCAACTACTTATGGCAAATACTTTTCTTATCTACGGTTCTTACGGCTATACAGGCGAACTTATTTGCGAATTGTCGCACAAAAAAGGCTTAAAACCCATTCTTGCAGGGCGCAATGCAGAAAAAGTGAAAGCACAAGCCGAAAAATATGGCTTTGAATATGAGGCTTTTTCTATAGATGATGCCGAAAAATTGAGGCATATCTTGGGAAAAGTAACGACTGTATTGCATTGTGCGGGTCCTTTTATGCACACTGCAAAACAAATGGCAGCCGCTTGTTTGGCTACGCATACGCATTATTTGGACATCACAGGCGAATGGACAGTCTTTGAAATGTTGGCTGCAATGGACGCAGAAGCAAAGGCTGCGGGAATCATTCTGCTGCCGGGAGTGGGCTATGATGTCGTGCCTTCCGATTGTTTGGCTTTGTATCTCAAAGAAAAAATGCCTGATGCCGAACAGCTTTCCCTTGCCATCTATTCTTCGGGTGGCAGGCTTTCAAGAGGTACGAAGCTCACAATGGCGGAGGGTTTAGGCAATGCCTCTGCCATGCGAAAAGCAGGAAAAATTGTGGCTGTACCTTTGGCAAAATACAGCAGAAATATTACTTTTGGCGGCAAAACACGCTTATTTATGAGCATTCCTTGGGGCGATATTGCTACTGCATGGTATTCTACAGGCATTCCCAATATTATAACGTACACAGGCACAAATCCCACACAATTACGTATTGCCAAAATCTCGCATTACTTGGGATTTTTATTAAGGCTTCCTTTTTTCAAGAATAAGGCAAAACAAAAAATTTATACAGGAAATAATGATATTTCCCCTGAAATGCGAGAAAAAGCTCGTTCTTATATTTGGGGGGAAGTGGAAGATAAACAAGGAAATAAACAAACAGCTTTTTTGACAATGCCTGACGGATATATATTAACGGCAATGACGGCAGTCGCAATCGTGGAAAAAGTGCTTGCAGGGGAGATTTCTATAGGATTTCAAACTCCTGCAAAGGCATTAGGGAGCCATTTTATTTTGGAAATGGAAGGAACAAAGCGGGAGGATATTTGAACAGCGGCGCGTTGTCACTATTTATCTAATAATTGATTGAGGCTTAACACTTTAAGACTCCTTATATCAAGTATATCTTGAGGCAATTCAACTGTTTTTGTTGTATTTGCAGGTAAGTCAAAATAATTTTCAGATACGTGTAAAGGCGTATTTTCAAGATAAATATAGGCATTTTTGACAAAAGTATTGGCAGAAATATGTAACAATTGGGGATTTTTTTTATCTAATTCCATGACAATTTTAGGGTTTTTCGTCAATTTCAAGTTTTTGGGCGCGGCAAAATAATGGAAATTCTCACTTTTTTCACTTTTTCCATTTTCTGTGTAAGTAAGAATGGCTTGCACAAAAAAGGAATTTCTCTGCAAATTTTTGGGAATAGGCATCGCTAATATATTTCTATTTTTGTTAAACTCCAATTGCTTAACAATGCCTGTTGTGCTTTGATTCGCAACATTATTTCCTCCAAAATCTTGAAAATGAATCGTATAGGAAACTTCTGTTATCCCTATTTTATCTGAAACAAAGTCCACAAATAAGCTATCATGCCGTTCAGAAATAATGGGAACTATGGGGGAAAATGCCTCTTTTATGGCATAATGCGCTGCCTTCCAATTGCCATAATAATCTATACTTGACCACGAAATACCTGACCAACAGTCATTTAACTGCCAATACAAAGTTCCCATACAGTAGGGTTTTGCCAAACGATGGGCATAAATAGCGGTTCTCATTGCTTCTGCTTGCAATAACTGTGTGAGGTAAATATAATTTCGCAAGTCTTTTGTATCTGGAAAATCTCTATCCAAATAAATGTCCAAATTCTTAAAACCTGTCGGGTGCTTTTGGTGATTTTTGAGGGCATCAGAAAAGAGTTTCCTGTCCTTTTCTTCCGTAAATTGCAGAATAGTCGTATAATTTGGCAGGGCTTGCATTCCATATTCACTGTGAAAACGCCCCACTTTTTCGCTATATTTTCGATAATCTTCCAAGCCCCACCATACGCCCCAATAATGCACATCTCCCTCAGTATAAGCACTTTGTCTGCCCCAACCATTCGTAGGCGAAGAGGGGTGATAGTAACGAGAAGGGTCATATTCGGATAACATGGCAGGTATCATTTCCTGAAAAAGATGTGTATAATCTTGCCAAATTGCCTGCGAATCATTGGGCGAATAGTTCATCGTTTTTTGCCAACCCCAATTGTGCCATGCTTCATCTATCTCATTATTTCCGCACCACAAAGCGATACTTGCATGATGTCGTAACCTTTTTATATTATCAATCAACTCATTTTCAACATTTTGCAAAAATAAAGAATCCCCTGGATACATAGCACAAGCAAACATAAAATCTTGCCAAACTAAGATGCCATTTTCATCACACAGCTTATAAAACCTGTCATCTTCGTAATATCCGCCGCCCCAAACCCGCAACATATTAAAATGTGCCTCTTTTGCAGCCGCAATAAGGCGCGGAATATTTGGAATTTGCGTACTTTTATCTTTGAAATCAAAAGAAATATTTGTGGGAAAACTTTCGGCAGGAATCCAATTTGCTCCTTTTATAAAAATAGGGATTCCATTGATTTTCAGATAGAAAGACCGCCCCACCGAATCCTTTTCTTGAACTACTTCGACTGTGCGAAATCCCCAAGAGAGGCTTTTTATATCTTCTACCTTTTTGTTATCTATGAGTTTTATATTAAATTGATATAAATACGGCTCTCCATAGCCATTTGGAAACCACAAATGAGGCTTTTTTACCTCAAAAGGAACAGTTATGGTATTTATTCCTTTGTGCAAAGCCACCCTTTTTTCTATAGAAACACGATTTCCTAAATCCGATATTTGGACTTTTTTTGTCCCAAAAGTATCAGAAAAAATAGTGAGTTTTGCGGTCATTTTGGCAAGGGCAGGAGAAAGGCTATCTTGCACAAATTGAACGTCTTGTAGTTCCAACGCCCAATTACATTGCAAACGAATCGGTTTCCAAATCCCGCAGGTAACAAAGCGGGGCGCCCAATCCCAGCCGTATTGATATTGCGCTTTTCGGGTATAAATCCGCTCTTTTTCGGGCAACCTATACGGGTTTTGTTGCGCCAATATTTTCCCCGAATCTGCAGCAGGATAAAAACGAATGAATAAGGTATTTTCTCCTTCCTTCAATCGTTTTTTTACGGATAGCGGAAAAGTGCGAAACATATTATTGCTGCGCAAAATCTCGACTTCATTCAATTTGACGAGGCTATATGTGTCTAATCCTTCAAAAATAAGTTGGATATTTTGGGCAGAAAGTTGTTTTTGGGTTATGTTAAATTTGCCTTCGTACTCGTAGATTCCCTGTTCAAGGGCTTGCAACTCCCTCTCATTGCTTCCCCAAAAAGGGTTTTCTATTCTCCGATTTCGCAGCAAATCTGTATGCACAGTACCCGGCACGATAGCAGGTTGCCAAATAGGTTCGCCTACTTTGTGAAAAACCCATGTCGCAGGTAGGGGAATGTCTTGCGTTTGTGCAAAGAGAAATATAGGGAAAAGAAGGATAAAAAGCAGCGTATGTTTGGGCATGTTTTGTAAAAATATTGCTGTATTGCCATTTAGAAAATGGCAAGTATGGTAGTTATTGCCATTTGAAAAATGGCAAGTACGAACGATATGGGACTTTATTCAAAAATAACCAACGTATCGACCGTCATTATTTGGTCATTTTTCGTGATTTCCACCTCTGTTTTTACTGCCACAGGTTGCCCACCCAATATGACAGAATCTTTGGAATAGGCATAAATCGTATATTTCCCAGGATAAAGATACCGAAACTCGAAATCTCCCTCATAATTGGTAGCTATTTTTTTTTCGGGGGAAACATATCCGTCTGGAATAATGAACACATTGTAATCTGCCGCATTATACTCCGAAAGCAAAGCCGTAAAAGTGCTGTTGAAATGCTGTGCGTGGACATTTCCTTTTATAGAAGCATTGCCCCCAAAACCCGCTTGTTTGGTACATGCCGCCAATATCAATAGCGTAGAAAACAGAAAAATAAAAATCGTTTTATGCATAATTTGTTTACAATTACTAAATGAAGCGGCAATTTTACGCTATTTTTTGCAAATACGCAAAATATTTGTTCAAAATAAGGAAATAAGCTGTACCTTTACGCCGTCATTTTCCATCAAAATAAGTCACGCAGATAAACGCGAATTCAGGCAGATGCCGCAGATATGCTGTTTTTCATCTGCGAAATCTGCTATTATCTGCGTTTATCTGCGTGAAATAAACAACATGAAACACACAATTTTTACTATTTTGAGCGCATTTTTTTCGCTCACTTCAACCGCTACCCCCATTACAGAAATGGCTAAGTGGCAAGCCGAAAAGGTGGTAAATTACCTCCAAAAACAAGAATACCTCCTCACCTATTGCGATTGCTGTGGGGCGGGAGAATTGAGTGTTATAGAAATCAAAAGTGTTATACTTGACAAGGAAAAAGCTGCGCAAACTCAAGGCGAAAACAGCTATGGAGTAGCAGTCATTGGACAGAGAATTGCCACTTTTGAAGCCAATAAAGCCGGGGAAACCACGACTCCTCTCTCAAAGTTTGAGCTATTTACGGAGAACATTTCCCTCAATTATACCTTTGTTCGGCAAGGAAATAAAGCGGTGTCTATTGCTACAGCTTTGGGAATAACAGAGATAGACGGGAAGGAAATAAAGGCTTGTTTGCCCTCCATAAAGATGCCTTATATTGCCGATAATTCCTTAATCAATACATCGAGCAACGTATATAAAAATTGGTATAAAGAAAATGTAGCCCAAGAATCTCTCTCTGATTATCGGGTTGCGGCAACATTTCAAGCCGATTCTACGCATATAGTCGATTCTCTCTATCAGGCAGAGGCAATAGCAAGCTGCAAAGATGCCTTGTACTCGCTCGTGTCAAATGCAAGGGAAAATCAAGGACTAACGAGTGCGGAGTATGAGTTTGAGATGGTGCATGATGCAAATAGCCCCAATATTTATACAATTCTGCTATTTTATTTTCCAAAAGACGGGCAAACCGTAACAAATATTGGCGCATACAATTATAATATGCTCAATAATAGCCTTCAAAGCAAAGACAAAGAGCTGAAATTTAATAAGGACAAGGGGGCGAATTGTACGAAATGGTGCAAATAGGGAATGTTTGTGAAAAAGTAGGAAAAGCTTAAAAAATTTGCAAATTCTCCGTTTTAGTACAACATAATCCCAGAAAAGTCGTAAATTTGTTCACAATCGTCATCAAACACACACAAATATATATGCAAATTTTAGTAGAAATACCTCAAAATCACTATGCTTTTTTTAAGGCATTGATTCGTAAGTTGTCCTTTCCTAAAATCATAGAGATAAATGGGGTGGAACAAGAAGCTACGCTTGTGAGTAAAGCAGAATTTTTTGCGGGCTTGCGGGAGTCTTTCGAGCAGATGCGCCTCATAGAAGCGGGCAAATTGCCGAAAGTAACCGTTCAGGAAATGATAAAAGAAGTAGAAAGGGAATTGGCAAATGAATGAATTGATTTCTACGCCTCATTTCAAAAAAGGCTACAAACAACTTACCAAAAAATATCCTGCCTTTAAGCAAAAGTTAGATGATTTTTTGGAGGCTCTGACCAAAAACCCTTTTCAGGGTGCGGAACCGTTCCCTAATGTACGCAAAATACGGCTATCCATCGAAGGCAAAAACAAGGGTAAAAGTGGCGGTGCAAGGGTTATTATTTATGTGCGTATCGAAAAAGAGCAAATATATGGGCTGTATCTGTATGATAAATCGGAAATAGCCGATATTCCTGACCACGAAATTAAGGATTTTGTGAAGGAATTGTTGGATTACTTTGATGAAGAAGATGAGGAGAAAAAGGAGTAGTGAAAAAAGATTTAGAATTGGAAATGCTCAAATACTACCAAATATATACAACCTAATCCCAGAAAAGTCGTAAATTTATTCACGTATCACAACAAAAGCCCTTTGCTACGCAGCTCATTTAGGGCTATAACCACTCTTTTCACATAAATATTCACCGATTTTTTAGAAAATTCTGCTTTTTTCAAGAAAAGCTCAAAATTTTTCATGTCTGTGTCTTATGATAGGGTTTTATGTGATGTTTCGTGATGTTTGGTAATGTTTGGTTATAGGAAAAGGTTTAACATAGTCTTAACAATTTTTATTCCCAACGTAACAGCAACACATCATTTTTTGCCGTACTTTTGTAGAGAATTAAGCTTCATACTTAATTCGTATTTTCTATTACTTTATCTCAAATATTCATGAAAAAGATTTTTGTATCTCTTACTTTTGCACTTGCTTTGACGGGAGCTGTAATGGCACAAGGCACAGGTGGCGGATTGAACTTGCAACAAAATGCCCCTACTGATGTTCCTGCATTCAAATGGGAGTCAAATACCACGCACGACTTTGGCAAAATTCCACAAGGAACACCCGCAAGCACGACTTTTGAGTTTGTCAATAATGGCAAAACAGATTTGATTTTGTCAAATGTGAAGCCTTCTTGCGGCTGTACTACCCCTGAATACACCAAAGAACCTATCGCTCCAGGCGGAAAAGGAACGATTAAAGCTACCTATAACGCCGCTGGCGCAGGGGTATTCAACAAATCTATTACGGTTACAAGCAATGCGGGCGACCCTGTTGTTTTGTATATAAAAGGGGAAGTTCAGGCAAAAGACAATCCGAATCCGACTATGCCCACAACCGTACCCGCACCTCCTGTGGCAAAAGCAGAGCCTGCTACTATGCCTAAAAGCATTCCTCTCAATACAGTACCTGTGAGCGGAACTGCTGCCAAGTCTGATGTGTTGGTTTCGCAATCTACGCAAAATGCGAATGTATATTTTGCTACAGGTTCTTCGGTAGTAGCTGCCAAAGATTACAAAGAATTGGATAAAATTGCGGCTGAAATGACCAAAAATGCGAATACTATCGTATTAGTGAATGGTTATGCGAGCAAAATCGGTAAAGCAGACGTAAACCAAAAACTTTCTCAAACACGTGCAAATAAAGTAACGTCTTATCTTACAGGCAAAGGAGTCGCAAAAGACCGTATAATTACGCAATATTTTGGCGATACGCAAACGACTGCGGCTGGTAATGACAATAATGAGCGTAGAGTAGAGGTGATGGTCGTAAATAAATAAGGAATGCATTGTTATCATTAGCAAGCATTTTTTACATAAAAAAACGTTACGAATGACCTTCGTAACGTTTTTCGGTATTCAGAGAGTGGCGCACTTTTAGAAAGTGCGCCATTCTCAACTCAATGTGCTGCATCTTTTTTGCAACATGCGTGCAATTTGCTATAGGCTGCGGCATCTGCGGGAACGGCATCTGCATCATATCCTACCTTGCTAATAGCGGTGCGAAGCGCATCTGGTGTAACTTGTTTGGGATTATACGTAACATTAATGACCTTTGTATCAAGGTTTAAGCTCGCTTTTTTTACGCCTTTTATGGCATATAAAGCCTTCGTCAAAGTCGTTTCGCACATGCCACAAACGGCAGAAGTTTGGATAGAGAGGGTTTTGGTTTGAGGAGGCAAAACCGTAGTTTTAGTTGCCGCTTGCGCAAAACCCATGAACAAGATGGAAAGTATAAAAAAAATCTGTTTCATAAAAATGATAAATTTGCTATTTTTTACGTAAATAAAACAAAAAGGTTTCCTGCTGTAAAGAAATCGGAGTGTTAAGCTTTGACCGTCCATCTGCCAGCGTTATTTTGCAATAATCAAATCTCCGCAAACACCCAACCACATACCACTTTTGGATAAAAATAGGTCGCTTTGGGCGGCATCATAGCCCCTGCATGACAAATAGCTATCATTTCGGGGAGGCTCACTTCGGTACAAATAAAGGAATATGCCCCTTTTCCCGCTTCTCTTAAGGCTTGCGAATAGCTTTTTTCGTAGCGCAAAGACGGCGAATTAGGCTGACGGCGATAGGGAATAAAACCCACTTTTTCGAATACAAAATAATGTAAAACGGTGTAAGACAGTTCTTTAACTTCGTTGGGAAAAGGCAGAGAAATGTGCAAACGGGGATTCAATTCTTTGCGCAATTCTATAACATATTCATATTCTTTGTGCAACAAGCCAAAAGCATATTTTTTTTCGCGCAAATACTCATACAAAGGCGTGGGCGAACCCGAAATGTCCGTTATTGTAAAATAAGTATCTATATTTTGCAGCCATTTTTCTATGCCCCCGTCAATGGCAGGCCGCCAAATTCTATGGGTGGGCAAAATCCGCAAATCGTCTGCACAAAGATTGGTAAGGTAGGTAAAATGATAGTTTGAGCCGTCCTTTTCTGCCAATAAACCTGCCTCTTGCAACTGCTTTCTATAGGCTTTTGCACTTTCCCAACGATGATGCCCATCTGCCAAATACAATACTTTATCCTTCAATACTTGCTGAAAAAAAGCTATATCTTCGGGCTTAGTCATGGCAGCAAAACTATGCGTAACTTGTTGTAAATCTTCGTATTCCAACAAAGGCGTTTGCATATATGCCTCCATCATTTCCTCCAATTCAAAACTCGTATCTTCGTATAAACTATGGGTAGGAATAAAATTCATGCCTGTTTTTTCCAAAAAATGGACTCTTTCATTCACGCTTGAAACTAAGGTATTTTCATGTCCTATCATCTTATTATTTTCGGTTTCTTCGATTTGCAACATACACAAAAAGCCCCGCCTTGTATAGCTTTTCTCTTCATTGGGAAGGTGAAAATGCTGAAAATAGACATATATTGCGGGCATTTCATCTTGTAACAAAACAGATTCACGTTTCCATGCTAAGAGTTTTTCTACGGCTTGCGCCTGCGATTGTGGCACAGAAACATGAATAGAATTGGTTTCTATTTGGTATAAAGCCTTAAGTTGCGAACTACTTGCTGCATCTAACAAAGGGGAAAGGCAGTTTTTTACCTCGCCCACAACTTCGGGATTGTATCTCCAACCTTGAAAGGCTTTTATAATTGCCATGAATGTATTGTTTTTTAGCACGCAGATTTTCGCAAATGAAAGCAGATAACGCAGATGTATAGCTTGTTTAGCGCACAGATTTTCGCAAATTAGGTTAAATTTGTGTAATTATTTACCCAAAAATTGAAGAAAAAATATAAGGCAGATAAATAATCATAATTAATTAATTATCAATATTTTATATATAAAAAAACGCTATAATAACATATAAAAATCTTTAAAAATATACTTATGAACGCGTAAGAAATGAAAAAAATAAATGTACATATCTCCCCTCCCCTATTTATCTTTACACTTATTAACCTTTACCTAAGCATGAATTTCTTTCTTTTTAGGTATTTTTTTATACTTCACTAACACACAATTTATGAAAAAGTTTTCAACATGGTTTTTGCTCTCTTTGATGATGGCTTGCGTATCTGCGCAGCCTTGGTTACAAGCTCCTTACCTTGAAATGAAAAGCCGTTCTGATAGCACTCGATTGTCCAATTTTTATGAGATTCAACAGGCTTTTGAGCGATATGAAGCAGAACAGGCGACTACAGGAAATGATTTTGACGAAGATGACGTAGCAGAAAACAGCCAAGTTAAGGTCGAAGATGAAGGGAAATTTCCAGGCTATATGCAGTTCAAACGCTGGGAAAACTACATGCAGCCTCGTGTATATCCTTCGGGAGAAATCAGCCTTCCTGCTACTAAACAGCAGGAGTTTGAAGCCTATCTTCATTCTCCACTTTACAGAACAAGTGGCACTTCGGCTACGAATTTTGCGGGAAATTGGACTCCTTTGGGTCCTACAGGCACGCAAGAAACGAATGGAGGCGATTTTACAGGAGCTGCAAGGGTCAATTTCCTTCATTTTGACCCCACAAATAGCAATATTATGTGGACTTCTGCCCCTCTGGGCGGCTTGTGGAAAAGCACAGATGGCGGGCAAAATTGGGCGACAAACACAGACCTTTTGCCGATAATTGGCTGCTCAGACATTGCCATTCATCCCCTCAATCCCCAAATTATGTATCTTGCCACAGGAGATGCAAATGGCACAACTGCGCAACTTACTATGCCTTCGATTGGCGTACTAAAATCCACAGATGGAGGGCTTACTTGGGGCGGAAATACGATGAATTGGGCTTTAAATTTAAACAGAGGTATTTACAAACTGTTGATAAATCCCGTCAATCCCAATATGGTTTTTGCAGCAACTTCAAATGGCATTTACAGAACAAGTAATGCGGGCGGGATTTGGAATTTTATTCAAGGCGGAAATTTTACAGATATTGAATTTATGCCCGGAAATCCTAACATTGTATATGCTTCGTCAGGGGTGTATCTGGCAGGAGGGACATTTTACAAATCCATAAATGGCGGAACTTCTTTTGTAAGCATTGCTGCGGGTTTGCCATTGACTACAGATGTGGCGCGGCTTGAAATTGGCGTTACCCCCGCAGACCCAAATTATGTCTATATCGTGGCTATCCATAAAAATACCTATTCTTTCAATGGTTTGTATCGTTCCACAGATGCAGGAACTACTTTTTCGCTGCGCTCCAATAGCCCGAATATTTTGGCAGCAGCAAGCGGCGCGTCACAGGCTTGGTACAACCTCTGTATGGCGGTTTCGCCTTTGCATAAAGACACCCTTTTGGTGGGCGCAACGAACTTGTATAGAAGCACAGATGGCGGTTTGACTTGGGCAAAACACTCAAGTGAAACAGGCGGTTTTATTCCATACATTCACCCTGACCACCATGCTATCACTTTTTTGCCTAATACAGATTCCGTGTATTTTTCGGGAAATGATGGAGGCATTTACAAAACGGCAGATAGAGGACTTACTTGGACTCCTTTGAATGGAGGCATAAATGGCGGAATGCAAATTTCTATGATGTATAAATTAGCAACTTCGCATTTGAATCCTTACAAAATATTGACGGGGCATCAAGATATGGGGACGCATCAATTGAATGGGAATACTTGGGGGATTTTTACCTTCAATACGGGTGATGGTATGGAGTGTTTGTATGAATATAACAATGATTCCATTCGATATATTTCGAGTTATCAAGGGAGAATTTTGAAAACCATCAATAATATTCCTCTTTACAATGTTATTTGCAACAAAGGAGGTGCGGGAGTAAATGCGACAAGCAACTGGGTAACGCCCATTATCATGCACCCACAATACGACTCTATTTTGTTGGTGGGAAAAGCGCAAGTTTGGCGAAGTATTACAAGTGGTACAGGCTTTGTGCAAGTCGGAAATGTAACAGGAGGCGCAGGTAACATTATACAATTGGCTTATGCCCCTTCAAATCCCAACTATATTTATGTAGCCAAAAGCAATCGGGTTTTTGTTTCTACAAATGGCAATAATTTCTCAGATAAAACAGGAACTTTGCCCATTGCTTCTGCAAGCATTACGGATATTACGGTTAGCAATACCAATTCTAACAAAGTTTGGGTAACTTTTTCGGGCTATTCGGCAGCGAATAAGGTTTGGTTTTCGGCAGATGCGGGACTTACTTGGAGCAATTATTCTACAGGTTTGCCCAATTTGCCTGTCAATTGCATTGTGTATCAAAATGGCTCAAATGATGCCCTTTTTATCGGAACAGACATAGGCATTTATTTCATAGATAATGCAAATGCAACTTGGCAGCCTTTTTTTGATGGCTTGCCCAATGTAGATGTGCAGGAATTGGAAATTGCTTATAACATTGGCAAAATCAGGGCTGCGACAAATGGAAGAGGTTTGTGGGAATCAGACCTTGTAGCAGCACCTTTCGCAGTGGAATTTATAGAGCCGTTCAGCGCAACTCCTGTGAACCATGGCATAGAAGTTATGTGGACGACTGCCTCTGAACAAGATGCGCATTATTTTGAAGTGCAAAGAAGTATAGACGGGATAGATTTTTACCTCCTCAAAACGACAGAAGCGCGTGGAAATAGTAGTGTTTTGCATACTTACAAAATCTTGGATAACAAAGCAATCAATGGCACTAACTATTACAAAATCAAGGAAGTAGGATATAATGGAGAAACGCATTATTCTAAAATCGTTTCGGCAAAATACGAAGGCTTAGAGATAGATATTTATCCAAATCCTTTGGGAAATATGTTGTATTTAACAAGTAACTTTTCATTACAAAAAATAGAAATCATCAATCCCTTGGGAAAAGTGGTAAAAACAGTGGAGAATCCTTTGCAAGAAATAGACATTTCGGACTTAGCTGCTTCTGTTTACTATGTCAAATGTATAGATAAAAATGGGGGCTATGTGCTAAAAAATATAATAAAAGAATAAAAGGCATTATTTTTGTGGTAGAAATTGAATAATTTTTCCCACCACATTTATACTTCATTTTTTATTGTATGAAAAACGTATTTTCTGTGCTGATATTAGCAGTTATGATGTTAGCATTTTCGGCTTGCCAAAACAAAATAACCCTTCCTAACATTGTGTTTAAAACCGATACAGGCTTTGTATTTGACAATATGACGGTTGCAAAAGGAGACACGATAAAGGTTGGCATTATTGCTTCTTTGGCAAAAAAAGGTCAAACGCTCAAAACCTTCAAGGTTTCGCAGGTACTTGATAACAATTCACAAACGCTTAGTACAATCCTTAACGAAACGCTTTCTGCGGCACAAGCCTCCGATTATACAAAGGACATTGAACTCATTGCTCGTAGTCAAGATGGAACGGAATCCTATACTTTCAGTGTGTTAGATGCAGAAGGGTTGGAAAATTCTATCAGCCTTACGATAACTGTGCAGTAGTTTTATTTCACGTAGATTTAGAGTGGCTCACTTTTAAAAAGTGAGCCACTCTATAACCTTACAAATCAAACACAAATCCCGATTTCTGGAATTTGTGGAATTTTTTCGGGTCAAATTTATACAAAGCAGCAGGGCGATGTGCCTTACCTTTCTCCATTTTTTGGGTATCTACCAACAAATTCATAGAAAGGAGTTTTTTCCGAAAATTGCGGGTATCAAATTTTTCCTCCAAAATGGCTTCAAAAAGGTGCTGTATTTGCGTGAGGGTGAAGGACTTAGGCAACAATTCAAAGCCTATAGGCTGCCGTCTTGCCTTTTCTTTAAAGGTCTTTTTGGCATATTCAATGATTTCCAAATGGTCGAAAGGCAAGGCAGGAAGTTCCTTTATCGAAAACCAATTGGCTTCTTCTGCCCAAGACGCAGCATTAATGTTATAATCTTGTGTTTTTACCAAAGAATAATAAGCGACTGTAATAACCCGCCCAAAAGGATGCCTATCCACCTTTCCAAAAGTTTGAATTTGCTCCATAAAGATATTTTTCAAGCCTGTAAGGTCTTTCAGTACGCGCAAGGCTGCTGTTTCCAAATCCTCGTCTAAGTTCACCAAATCGCCCGGCAATGCCCACATTCCCTTGTGCGGCTCTGCGCCTCTAAAAATAAGCAATACCTTCAAATCGCTTTCATCAAAGCCAAAAACTACGTTATCTACCGAAAAAGCGGCATGAAAAAAGTCTTTCAGGATTTCTTGTTTGCTTGATACCTCCATGTTGAGTTTATATATTTGGGGCAAAAGTAAGGCAAAAAATTGGTTTTTGTGGAATATTTCTTGTCCCTATAAGGAGCGTAGCTTTGAAAGGCGCGCCCCCTTATAGGTTAGGCAAAGGGGAATCATATTTAGAAACTAAATAAGTTTTTTAAGTTCCTACCCCTATTCGTAATACTCCCTTCAAATCCGATAAAATCAAGCCGTTCTGAGGGGTTTATCTTTTTTTTGCAAAAAAAATGTGCTTTTTTTCTACAAAAATTTGCTTTTTACATTTATAAGCTACTTCTTTGCGTATAATTTCAGATTTATCCTAAAAAAACATACATTCATTCATTTTACGCACTAAAATTATGAACACAAAATCATTTTTTTCTGAGGCTTTTGCAGCACGAATTTATCAAACTGATGCACCTGTTTTGCATCAAAAAGGCTTTAATCCGTCTCGCAATGTGAAAATGGGCGCGTGGGTCTTAGCCCTTGTTTTCCTCACAAATGCAGGAACGTATTGGTATGGCTCGTGGAAAAGCAATATCACTTCTATGGAAAAACAGTCCTTGTATTTGATGGAAAAAGCCAGTATTTATGTGGCAGACCCCGTTTTGTTTGACACAAAGGTGCGTGATGTGAGTGGGCAATTGGACGTTCCCCCAGAATGGCTGATGGCGGTTATGTATTCGGAGTCGCGTTTCAACGCTGCTGCGGAAAATTTTAGGGGCAGCGGCGCGGTGGGGCTTATTCAATTTATGCCTTCTACGGCGAAAGATATGGGAACTTCTACGCAAAAACTGGCAAAAATGACGCATGAGGAACAGTTGGAATGGGTGTATAACTACATGAATATGTACAAAGAAAAATATGGGGCTTATCAAAGTCTGTGCGACTTTTATCTGGCAATTTTGTATCCTAAAGCGCGGCAACAAGAATCTTGCTACACGTTATATGCAAGCCCCACGAAAGCCTATAAACAAAATAGTGGCTTAGATGAGGACAAAGACGGGCGGGTAACTGTGGGGGATATTGACAAAAGAATGAAACGCTTGTATCCTTCGGCGTATATCAAAAATCCGTAGAGGTTAAGTCTGGTCAAGCGTGGCGCACTTTTCAAAAGTGCGCCACGCT
>JAYUZN010000345.1:0-2759 GCA_043751755.1 Bacteroidota bacterium
TCCGATTCCGGGGGGAATAGGTCCCTATCATAATGCCATTATTTTCTCTTTTATTGCGTTTCATATTTTTCCAGCCGAAGACATGAGCCGCATTATGGGGCAGACTTTTGCCTTTGCGTTTCATACAGCGCAGATGCTTGTGATGCTTATGGGGGGCTTAGGGGGGTACGCATATTTGATGCTGAAAAAGAAGGAATAAGGTAGGTAGGGAATTTATCAAAAGTTATCATTTTAAAGCTACTTTCTTTCTCATTGTTGCGTTTATACATGTTATCCGTTAGTTTTTTATCTGCGAAATCTGCTTTCATCTGCGAAAATCTGCGTGAAATAAAACAGTCATGAAATGAAAAAACATTCATTTTTCTTCTTATGCGTTTGCCTTGCCCTCTTATCAAGTTGCAAGCACCCTGCTCCTGAGCCAGCCGACAATGCAGGCAAGGTCAAAATAGAAATCAAGCATGTCGCAGGAGAGGCAGGACTCATTCTGACCACAGGCGTTTACACGACTGCGTTGGGCGAAAAAGTCTCCGTAGATTTATTGAAATACTATCTTTCTAACTTTCAGCTTACGAAGGCAGATGGCAGTATTTTTACCATTCCTCAAGATTCTTGCTACTTTCTCATTGATGCAGAAAATGCAAGTACCCATGCTTTTTCCCTCAAAAATCTGCCCAAAGGCGATTATACAAGCCTTACCTTCATTATGGGCGTGGATAGTACCACGAATTACGCCCCTGTTGAGGAGCATACAGGCGCGTTAGATTTGGCAAATAGCATGTTTTGGATATGGAATGATGGGCATATTTTCTTCAAAATGGAAGGCACTTCGCCCAGCCTCAATGGAGACAGCTATCATTATCACGTGGGCGGAGCAGGCGGAAGACCCGGGGCAGAGACGTTCAATAATCTCAAAACCGTAACCATTCCTTTTGGGCAAAATGTGGCTTTTTCCAAAGACCTCGCGCCCGAAATTCACTTAAAAGGAGATATTTTGCAGGTGTTTGACGGGACTAAAGCGATTTCTGTGTTAGAATATCAAAATATTCAAGCCATTAATATAGCTTCTACCAAGATTGCCAATAATTATGCCCACTTTTTTCGCTTAGATTTGATACACTAAATACAGTTAGCAGTGAACCGTTCGCAATCGTTTGTCATTTTTCATTTTTTCCCACAGTTCATGTTCAAAACAGACTATCTTTCTGCCATTCAACTTGATTCGCAAGACGACTTGCGCAACTATCGCAATCGTTTTCATCTTCCTGTACAAAAAAACGGGAAGCCACATCTCTATTTTTGCGGCAATTCCTTAGGTTGCCAACCTCGCACTGTTCGAAGTTATGTAGAAACAGAATTGGCAGATTGGGCAGAATTGGGGGTAGAAGGGCATTTTTTGGGAAAAAACCCTTGGAAAAATTACCACGAATTTTTGACCGACAGTACTGCCCGTTTGGTTGGGGCTTTGCCTTCAGAAGTGGTGGTAATGAACGCTTTAACCACCAATTTGCACCTACTCATGGCTTCTTTTTATCGCCCAACAGCCGATAAATACAAGATTTTGATAGAAGCAGACGCTTTTCCTTCTGATGCCTACGCCGTAGAATCGCAGTTGCGCTTGCAGGGCTACGACCCAGAAGAAGGGCTGCTCAAAATATATCCTCGTCAGGGCGAAAGTTGTATTCGTACCGAAGACATAGACGCTATGATAGACGAACAGGGCGAGGAAATTGCGTTGATTTTGATAGGAGGCGTAAATTATTATACAGGGCAAGTGTTTGATATGCAGCATATTACGCAAAAAGGACATAGCAAAGACATTGTAGTAGGTTTTGATTTGGCACATGGCGCAGGCAATCTCGTCTTGAACTTGCACGAATGGGAGGTAGATTTTGCGGCTTGGTGCAGCTACAAATACCTCAATGCGGGTCCTGGTGGCGTTTCTGGCGTTTTTATTCACGAAAAACATGCCACAAATCCCGAAACTCCGCGTCTTGCAGGTTGGTGGGGGCATGAAAAGGAGACCCGTTTTAACATGCGACATGGTTTTTTGCCTATTCAAAGTGCCGAAGGCTGGCAGTTGAGCAATGCGCCTGTGCTGGCTATGGCGGCTTTGCGGGCTTCTATGGAGATTTTTGAGGAGGTAGGCATGGAGAAGTTGAATGTTAAAAGCCGTTTATTAACAGGCTATTTGGAGTTTTTGCTCTTGTCTCATTTCAAGGATTTGATAGAAATTATCACGCCTTCCGACCCAAAACAAAGAGGCTGCCAGCTTTCTGTCCGTTTTCACCAAAATGGAAAGGCGATTCACACAGCTTTGGGGAAAAATGGGGTTATTTGCGATTGGCGCGAACCTGATGTGGTGAGGCTTGCACCTGTGCCGTTATATAATAGCTTCTTGGACGTATGGGAGTTTGGGGAGGTGCTGAAGGTGGTCATTTCTCAAAACCGCTAATTATATTTTAACCCAAATATTTTATGAAAAAACTTATGGTTATCTTCCTGCTTTTGCCTTTCTTGCTCAAGGCTCAAGATACGATTATGAACGGAAAATGCTATCAAAAAGCCTGGGAAAAAGATGAATATAAAACTGTTACAGAACAGGTTATGGTAAAAGAGGGCTGTCTACTCTGAATACAAAAATATTAACCTCATAATTTACTACTAAGGCACGAAGGAAACTAAGAAAGAAAAAATGTGCCTTAGATTCCTTCTTTTACCTCATTGCTTCGTGATTCTTAGTGCCTTAGTGGTGAGAAAAA
>JAYUZN010000346.1:0-8521 GCA_043751755.1 Bacteroidota bacterium
TTTATTTTAAATTCATCATGAAAAAATACGTTTTATATATCATTTTTTTGGCACAATATGCGGCAATATCTGCCCAACAGATGCCATGGTTTAACCAATATACCTATAATTCCTACATCTACAATCCTGCAAGAGCAGGTGCAGAAAGCTTAGGGAATGTATATCTTATGCACCAACGCCTTTGGTCAAACATGCCTATGGGCGGAGATGCACAAAGGCTCACTTTTGAGATGCCCCTCAAAGGGCAAAAGTCTGGCATAGGCGCGGTATTTCATACAGACAGGACACATATCTTGCGCAGAATGGGTGCAACTTTTTCCTACGCCTACCACGTACAACTCAATGACGAAGGCGACCATCAACTTGGCATGGGTTTAAGTTTGGGCTTCCTCAATCAAAGCATAGACTACTCAAAAGCCACTTCCGACCTCACAAATGACCCTGCAACTGCCACGTATGATGTAAACAGAACCATCTTTGACATGGGTGCGGGCTTGTATTATCGCTACAAAAACTTCAAAATGGATTTCTCTATCCCACAACTGTCATTAGGCTCAAGGGTAAACTACATCAACACCTTTGGAGATAGAACAGCTTTTAACATGGTCAATCATTTTATGATAAGTGCCAGATACAAAGCCTATATTTCCAAAAAAGACGGCATTTCGCTTGAACCCGTCCTTATTGCAAAAGTCGTAACAGGCTACCGTACAGAGCTAAATGGCAACCTTATCCTTGATTGGAAGGATAGACTTTGGGCAGGCGGCGGCTACCGTTACCTCAACACAGGCGGAAATCTCAACTTCTCCTCTGGCGTAAGAATCAGCAATACTGTTTCCTTTTCCTACGTCTATGAATTGCCTGTAAACAACAGCGTTTGGCAAAACTTAGGGGCAACGCATGAGTTCATGCTTGGCATTAGATTTGGACATAGGTTAAAACGCTTGCAAGAGCAATACGCAGACTTGAAAGAGACCGTTGAGAAAAGTGAAAGGGCGTTGGGAGACACGACAAAAGCCATGCGCAAAGAACTTTCTGCCACCAACAAGACCGCTGTTGATGCCAAAAGCCAGTCGCAAGCCGCAGCTGACAAGGTAGAACGCATAGACAAATCGGTCAATCGCAAAGTAGATAGCCTTTCTAAGAACTTGGAGTTAAACAATCAAAAAGTGGAAATCCTCACCGACCGCGTAAACGACATGAAGGGGCAAAACCACTTGTTCATCAACCGAGTGAAATTAGGCTCTGTTTACTTCATGTACAATTCGCCCTACCTCACCGATGAAGCGAAGGTACAACTGATGAACATCAAGCAAATCATTGATTCCAAAGGCATTAGAGTACGGATAGACTTGGTAGGAAATGCCAGCACAGAAGGCACAAGTACTGACAATCAATTACTTGGCAATCGCCGTTCCCTTGCCGCAAAAGAGTATTTAGTATCCATAGGCGTAAATCCAGAATGGATAGTAGCTGTTTCGCAAGGCGAAGAGAATCCTGCAAGTACAGAGGCTATTTATCAAGACAAAATAGCCAATCGCAGAGTAGATGTATTTATTGTTACAGAATAAAGAACACGAAAAGAATAAAATAAAATCATAATTTACCACTAAGACACAAAGGAAACTAAGAAAGAAAAAGTGTGGCTTAGTTATCTTCTTTTACCATATTACTTCGTGTTTCTTCGTGCCTTAGTGGTGAGAAAAATAGCAAGTTATTTAATTTTTGTTGATAGCTGCCGCAAGTGTCCGCTTGTGGCAGCCATCTTGAAGCGTCCGCTTCCATACTCGAAGTGGACACTTCAAAAAAGGAGGTACTTATATCTTATTGATTATGATAAACTTATATTAATTTGTAACTTTCAACTTTCAACTCTCAACTTTCAACTACTTATGCTCAAATATATCCTCATTTCTCTCATTTTCGGTTGGGCGTTGCACACACAAGCCCAAAATACCAGCAAACGACCTTATGTCGTACAGGTAGATTCTTGCACCTATCAACATCCGGGCATACTGAGAATCTATTTTCAATTTCATATAAACGACCCACATCCTCGACATCGTCCTATTGGGTTTCGGGTCAATATTGCCAAAGAAAATGTGGTTTTTTCGCCAGAAACAGGACTAAGTGCTGCTTCGCAAACAGGAGAAAAAAGCCCCAAAATATACAATATATACATGCCATTTTCGGGCTACCCAGATACCACAAACATGCGCGTGGTTCGCCTTGATGCAGAAGTAAAAGATATGAGACCCGGTGATTATCAGATTAGTATGCAATTAGGGCATCATGATTCTATCGGATTTTCTTTGTATTCTCGTCCTACGACCTTTAAAGTTGTTTGCAATGATGTACTTATAGACGCAAGACCTTTTCCTACAAGTTGTGGGCAAACAAATGGAAGCATTATGGCAAGGGCGGCAAGAGGCGTTTATCCCTACGAATTCAAATTAAATGCGGAAAAATGGCAAGAAAACATGCTGTTTACTTCGCTCAAAACGGGAGAATATATGGTGCATGTCAAAGATGTGCAAGGCTGCGCGGATTCTGTAAAGGTCATGATTCAAAATGTAAAAGGAGAACTGCCCAAAACTCCACAGCATTTTCAAGCCTCAGACGGCAAATGTGGGCAAGTAGATTTGCTATGTGATTCGGTAAAAAGTGCGAAGAAATATCATTTTTTTCGCGAAGGGAAATTAGTGGGCATCAGTGCTACCCCGAATTTTATAGACTACAAAGGAGCTTTATCCGCCGCCCCTTATACCGTAATGGCAAGCAATCCTTGTGGCGAATCGCCTCAAAGTGAAGCAGAAACAGGCTATCAACAACTGTCGCCTCGTACTTGTGAGATACCCAAAAAACTCATTGTTGAAACAGATGAACATAGCCTTTTTGCGAAGTGGGATAGTATTCCTGATGCAGAAGGATACGTTTTTTATTATAAAATGGGGACAGATACAGCCTTTCATCAAGTAAAACGGGATAGTAACGCATATATGATGCCGAATATTCCTAATAACACAAGCTATACCGTTTATGTAAAAGCCGTTTGTGGCTGCGAAAAGATGAGTGGGCGAAGTACCCCTGTTATGGGCGTGGTAGGTTATGCCGAATGTGGCACATTTAAAGCTACCCTTCAAATAGGCGCAACAAGTGTTACTTTTTCTACGGAGGATACAAAGGCAAATGTAGCTACCCTTATTCAATATAGAAAAAAAGGAACGCTATCATGGACAGAGACAAAATTAAAAACCTGTGTCAATCTATCTCCTAATACGGAATATGAATATCAAGGTCGCAATATTTGTCCCGATAATGGTTTGGGAAAATGGAGCGATATAGGAGCATTTACCACAAGTCAGGAGTAAGAATTATTTAAACATTTGCCACGAATTTTCACGAGTTAGGGCTGTTAATTCGTGAAAATTCGTGCAATTCGTGGCTATAAAAACAACTTGTGAGTAAGTCCTATTAATATGTATTTCTTCTTGATGAGGAAGAGTTTATATTAACTCTCAACTCATCACTTTCGACTACTTATCTTATTTATTATGAAAAAAAATATTCTTTACTTCACATTTCTTTTCCTATTTCCGCTTGCTTGCCAACAACTCATGGCGCAAGGTTTATTCTATGTAGGAGTCGGCGTAGGCTTGCCTACTCCCTTAGCCATCGCACCGATTATTACAGTAGGCATACAAAATGTAGGGGGCGTTGTTTTTGGGATAGAAAACGGCTTAGGTTCCCTTGCTTTTATTGATGGGGAATCAAATGGAGAAATCTGCGTATCTGCTGGACCTGGCACAGAAGCAAATGGAATAGGCTGTGTTGCGGCGGGTATAGCAGCTTCTACACATGGAGACCTCTGTGTAGCAGTAGGGGTTAATTCTGAAGCAAATGGCAACTTATCTACCTCATTGGGCTTAAATTCCGTAGCAAGTGGCGATTTGACGGCTGCAATAGGAGTCAATTCTACTGCAAGTGGGGATTTGACAGGAGCTGTTGGACTTAATGCCACTGCTACAGGTTTTACGACCTCCGCAGTTGGCGTAAATGCACATGCAGATGGCAACCTTACTTCTGCAATAGGGCTTAATTCAAGTGCAGAAGGGAATTTAGCCTTAGCGGTAGGGATTAATGCAAGTGCCTCGGGTTATGGAAGCGTTGCATTAGGCTTAAACGCATCATCTTCGGGAAACCTTACCTCTGCAATCGGGATTAATGCCCAAACACAAGGAGATTTAACCTCTGCAACAGGGCTTAATGCTACCGCAGAAGGGCTTGCTACTTTGGCGGCTGGCATTAATGCAAGTGCAAGTGGTGAAGGCTGTATTTCCTTGGGGGTAAATACTACTGCCGAAGGCTTTTTTACCACAGCCGCAGGACTAAATGCAAGTGCAGGAGGTAACTTCACTTCTGCTGCGGGTGAAAACGCAGAAGCAGAAGGCAATTTTACTGCTGCTACGGGCAGAAATACAGCTGCTTTTGGCGACTTTACGAGCGCATTGGGCGATAATTCTTCGGCATCAGGCACGTTTTCGACTGCATCAGGTACCAATTCTTCTGCGTATGGAAATAATGTAACAGCTTCGGGCGAAAATAGCAGTGTTTTTGGCGAAAATAGCAGTGCAATAGGCAATGGAGCTAGTGCTGGTGGCAAAAATTGTATCGCAAATGGAGACCTTTCTGATGCATCAGGAGAAAATTGTACAGCAAATGGACACCGTTCAAGTGCAGGGGGCAACAACTCACAAGCAGATGGAGACGATTCTAATGCGTATGGCGAAAACTGTAAAGCTACAGGCAATTATTCTTCTGCAAGTGGTTCTGGTTGCGAAGCAAATGGCGAATATTCTTCTGCATCTGGGGTTAATTCTACGGCAGATGGAGACGGTGCAACAGCATCTGGTACAGAAGCGGTTGCAGATGGTCCAAACTGTGTAGCACTTGGCGACAATACCCTTTCACAAGGAGATGGAGCTTTTGCTATGGGAACAGAAAGTCAAGCCATTGGCAAAGATTGTATGGCAATCGGCAACTTGAATACTGCGCAAGGAGATTATTCGGTTGCTTTTGGCTTTACCAATATGGCAACAGCTAAGTCTGCGGTAGCTATGGGAAATACCTGTACGGCTTCTGCCGAAAAAGCCGTAGCCATTGGTTACAATACCGTAGCAAGTGCCGTAAATGCCACCGCAGTAGGCAATAGCACAGATGCAACGGCTATCAATGCTTCCGCTTTTGGCTTTCAAAGCCTTGCAAGTGGCATGAACGCTACTGCAATGGGAAATACTACCGTTGCTTCTGGGGTAAATGCTACCTCTGTAGGTTTTCAAACCCTTGCTTCAGGCTTAAATGCGACTGCAATGGGGAATATTTCTACGGCGATAGGCGAAAATTCAACTGCCATGGGTTTTGATACAGATGCCACAGGCAAAAATGCTACGGCAATGGGCAATATTTCTACCGCTTCGGGCGAAAATGCAACCGCAATCGGCTTTGATACAGATGCTATCGGCAAAAATGCGACTGCAATGGGAAATATGGCTAATGCTTCTGCCGAAAATGCGACTGCAATAGGTTTTCAAACAGATGCAACTGCGCTCAATGCTACGGCTATGGGCAATAATTCTTTGGCAAGTGCTACAAATGCAACGGCAATGGGCTTGCAAACTGTAGCTTCTGCTACGAATGCAACAGCAATGGGAAATAATACAGATGCGACCGCTACAAATGCAACGGCTATAGGTTTACAAAGCCTTGCAAGTGGCGTTAATGCTACGGCAATGGGCAATACAACGGTAGCAAATGCACTTAATTCGACTGCTATGGGTTTGCAAACGCTTGCAAGTGGTATAAATGCTACTGCAATGGGGAATATTTCTACGGCTTCGGGCGAAAATGCAACGGCTATAGGTTTCCAAACGGTAGCTTCTGCTACGAATGCTACGGCAATGGGAAATAATACAGATGCGACCGCTACCAATGCAACGGCTATAGGTTTACAAAGCCTTGCAAGTGGCGTTAATGCTACGGCTATGGGGAATACAACGGTAGCAAATGCACTTAATTCGACTGCTATGGGTTTACAAACGCTCGCAAGTGGCACAAATTCAACAGCAGTAGGCAATTCAAGTCAAGCTACTGCCCTCAATGCTACTGCTATGGGCTTGCAAACCTTAGCTTCTGGGGTAAATTCCACTTCTATAGGCAACAACACAGACGCAACTGCCCTAAATGCAACAGCTATGGGTTTGCAAACACTTGCAAGTGGTACAAACTCTACTTCTATGGGTAACGAAAGTCAAGCTACTGCCCTCAATGCCACTGCTATGGGTTTGCAAACAGTAGCTTCTGGGATAAATTCCACTTCTATGGGCAACAACACAGACGCAACTGCCCTAAATGCTACTGCTATGGGTTTACAAAGCCTTGCGAGTGCTACAAATGCCACTTCTATGGGGAATTTAACCGTTGCAAAAGGCGTAAACTCTACGGCTATGGGTTACAAATCTTGGGCGACTGCGACAGATGCAACTGCTATGGGCGACAGTACTTATGCAACAGGCATCAATTCTACTTCTATGGGTTTCCATACTTTGGCACAAGGCTTAGATGCTACTTCTATGGGAAACAACACAAAAGCCTTTGGGAAACGCAGTACGGCTATGGGCTATTTGTCTTTTGCACAAGGAGATGATGCAACCGCCGTAGGAAATGCTACAAAAGCAAGTGGTGCAAAATCTACCGCAACAGGGCATAGAACGGTAGCGACAGGAATTGCTGCTACGGCAATGGGTTTCCGCAGTTATGCTACAGGTGAAAACAGTTTTGCCATGGGAGACACCGTAAGTGCTACGGGCAAAGATGCAACTGCATTAGGCTATTTTACAAAAGCACAAGGAAGTTATTCTATGGCTATGGGAAATGAAACCCTTGCTTCTGGGGTAGGCGCAATGGCAACAGGCTATCAGACTCAAGCAACCGCTTTGTATGCTACTGCAATGGGCTATCAAACCCAAGCAAAAGGCAATTATAGCGTAGCCATTGGCAATTTGTCTAAGGCAAATGCGCAAAATAGTGTAGCACTTGGTTTTAATAATAGCACAGGAACTACTGCACAAGCTGCCGTAGCAATAGGCGAACAAAATACGGCAAATGGCACGAATGCTATGGCTTTTGGTCGTTTGAACACTGTTACAGGAAGTACCGCAACGGCGATTGGCAATAGCAATACAGCGATTGGGAATTATTCTTTTGCTATCGGAAATAAAGTAAGTACCGCCTCAAATGCAGTCAATTCTGTAGCAATAGGAAGTGGAAACACCTCAAATTCAGGGCTTAACAATACGATTGCCAACTCTATGATGGTGGGCTTTAATTCCAACCTTTCTACCTTGTATGTGGGTCCCGCTTCTGCCGAAGGCAATACAGGAAATGTCGGAATTGCCACAACTACGCCCGGCTCTGCCTACAAATTAGATGTAAATGGCTTGGTTCGTTCTACCGCATCTCTTGTTATTTCTGACGAAAGATTCAAAACAGACATTCGTCCCACACAAGGGGCTTTGGAGAGAATCAAACAACTCAATCCTGTAAACTACGAATATCGTCATGGCGACTTTCCTACTTGGAACTTTGACAAAGGCAATCAAATCGGCTTTATTGCACAAGAATTGGAAAAAACGTATCCAAATCTCGTCCGTCAAGATGACGAAGGCTACAAAGCGGTCAATTACATAGCACTTATTCCTGAGCTTGTGGCAGCCGTTCAAACCCTTGATAGCAAAGTAGGAGGCAGCAATAACAACACAGATGTTTCTGCATTGAAAGAAGAAATCGGCAATTTGCAAACGCAAAATACCTACCTTCAATCGCAAATAAATGACTTGCAAATAATGGTGCAAAATATCTGTAATGTAGGTTGTGCAGGTTTGCAAACAAGCCCCACAACTCCCATAGCACAGCCTCGTGTAGAAAGTCCTCTTTTGTACCAAAATGCGCCAAATCCTTTTGATACAGAAACAAGTATTCGTTATTACTTGCCGCAAAACATCAAAGAAGCGTATTTGGTTATCAGCACAGAAACAGGTGTGGACTTGCGCCATATTCCGCTTACCGAAAAAGGAGACGCAAATATTTCCATTTCTCTCAAAGATTTGGCAAAAGGGGCATATTTGTACAGCCTTGTGTGTGAGGGGAAAAAAGTAGATACAAAGAAAATGATTTGGGTGAGATAGGGATTTCACGCAGATTTCTGGTAAAAATTGGCTAAATAGGGAATCGGATTTCCTATTTAGCCAATTTTTTCATGAAAAACAACCTAAACCTAACAAAACCGCCTTTTTTTAGGTTCGTATAAGGTAAAAACAACGAAAAGAATAAAGTCCTAATTTACCACTAAGGCACGAAGGAAACTAAGGAAAGCAAATATAGCTTAGATATCTTCTTTTACTTGTTATCTTCGTGGTTCTTAGTGCCTTAGTGGTGAGAAAAACATCAAGTTATTTAACTTTTG
>JAYUZN010000347.1:0-3712 GCA_043751755.1 Bacteroidota bacterium
ATAATAATTAAACATCATCTCAAAATGAAATATCATATTCCATTATTTTTACTTATTTTAGGCTTATTTGCTTGCAAAACCACAAAAGTCGTGAGCAAAATTACAACTCCGCCGCCTGCTCCCAAAGTCGTAGAATGGTGGCGTGCAGATTATGACAAATGCCTAAAAAATGCCTTTGATTTTAATACTTTGTCTATTTCGGGCAAAATGAATGCCGACATTCCTGAACAGCCCATGCTAAGCGGCTTGACGTTTAGCTATAAAATCAATATTCAAAAAGATTCTATTGTATGGCTAAAAGCGACTGTTATGGGCATAGAAGGAGTAAGGGCTTTGATTACGCCGAGCAAAATTCAGATTTTGGATAGACAAAATAAACAGGCGCGCATTTTACCTTTTTCCAACATAAAAGACGTAATTGGCGTGGAAGTCGATTTTGCGACTTTGCAAAATTTGTTGGTGGGAAATATTCCCTACGCATCAGAAAGTGTAACATTGCGCACCCCCAATTCCAAAGAGTTGTGGTTGCGCCTTAGCAAAGGAAAATGGCTGTTTGATTATTTTATTCAACAAGACATTGATAAAATGCAACAGTTTGATATTCAAGATACTACGCATACGCAAACGGCGCATACAGTTTATAGCAATTTTCAACTGATAGATAATATGAACTTCCCTTTTGAGGTAAATCTTACTGGCAAAACGCCCAAACAAAAGGCGGCTGTTTCGCTTTCGCATACCAAAGTGGAAAGAAATCCTGCGGAAATCAGTTTTCAGTTTTCGATTCCTGAGAATTATGAGGTGATAAAGTAAGCGTTTCGTTTCACGCAGATTTTCGCAGATGAAAGCAGATAGCGCAGATAATTAAATAACTTTCTATTTTTCTCACCACTAAGGCACGAAGAAACACGAAGCAATATCGTAAAAGAAGACATCTAAGCCACGCTTTTTCTTTCTTAGTTTCCTTTGTGCCTTAGTGGTAAATTATGAGCTTATTCTTTTGGTGTTCCTAATAGAATATCTGCGAAAAATCAAGCCTTTTTCATATCCTTCACTATCATTTCTGCAATATCCAATACTTTGATGTCTTGTTCTGCCTCAAAATGTTTTACGCCATCACTCATCATGGTCATGCAAAAAGGACAAGCAACTGCCACAATTTGCGCCTTTGTTTCGAGAGCATCTCCCGTTCTTTCAATGTTAATTTCTTTATTTCCCTTTTCTGCATCTTTGAACATTTGCGCGCCACCTGCCCCACAGCATAAGCCCGTTGAGCGGCATCTTTTCATTTCTACCAAATCCGCATCAAGTGCTTCTAACACAGCGCGCGGAGCTTCGTAGATATTGTTTGCTCTGCCTAAATAACAAGAATCGTGATAGGTTATTTTTTTGCCTTTAAATTCTCCATCCTCCTTCATCTTGATTTTGCCTGTATTGATGAGTTCTTGCAAAAACGTGCTATGATGGACGACTTCGTATTTTCCGCCCAAATCGGGATATTCGTTTTTGAGGGTATTGAAACAATGTGGGCAAGCCGTAATTATTTTTTTGACCTGATACATGTCAAACGTAGCAATATTTTGAAGGGCTTGCATTTGATACAAAAACTCATTTCCTGCCCGTTTTGCAGGGTCTCCTGTACAGGTTTCTTCGGGGCCTAACACCGCATAGTCTATGCCCAAAATCGTTAGAATTTGGACAAAAGCCTTTGTAACTCGTTGATAACGTGCATCAAACGAACCTGCGCAGCCTACCCAAAATAAGTATTCAGGGGTTTTGCCTTGCGCCGCAAGGTCTGCCATAAGTGGTACTTGTATCATAATTTCAATGGTTAAGTTCGCGCAGATTTTCGCAGATGGGGACGCAGATTCCACGCAGATTAAAAAAAAACACGCTGTCTATTTGCGAAAATCTGCGGTTAAATCTGCGAAAATCTGCGTGCCTAAACAGCCCTCTCATTTTCTCCGCACCGCCTTCGCCTCCTTCAACAAAGATTCATTAGAATTAGCTGCTGTAACATACGAATAATTCCCTTTTCCCGCATTAGAGAGGCTTTTGAGCTTTTGCGCACGTGCAGCATATTCTTTTTCCTCAAAATACAGCAAAGAAAGATAAATATTATTTTCTAATTGGCTTTGTGTTATCAAAGAAAGCAACTCTTGAGAAATCTCAATTCCGCCATCAGTTGCCAAAATAACTCGATTATTCCCATCTTTCAAGAAATTTTGTTTTGCCACTTTATAGGCAAGTTTTGAGCCTTTGAGTACATCAGATTCCCCTGAAGATTGTATATCATCAATGGCTTGCAATATTTTGTCCTTTTGATTGCAAGTAGTAGAAGGCAAAACTACCTTTGCATTTCCCGAATATAACACAATGGCAACCCTATCATCTGGGCGCAAAAGGCTGATAAGATAGGTAAAAGCCTGTTTGAGAACGGGCAATTTGTAAGGCATTTTCATAGACCCCGAAACGTCTAAGAGAAACACAAAATTGACAGGAGCAGCCCCCGCTAATTCTTCAGGTTCTATGATAGGCGGCGGCAGCACAGGCTTAATTGCCACAACAACAGTGTCTTTTGGGGCTTCGGGCTTAGGTTTTGGCTTTTCTTTGATGTCAGGAGCTTGCATTTTCACGACACTTCCTTTGGGTATCGTATCTTGAGGAATAGGGACAGGTTCGGGCTTTTTGGGCGCATCTGGGCGCACAGGTTGCGGACGAATGGTCAGCCAATGCGGTTCTTCGTGCATTTTGAGCATAGGTTGGTCCGACAAATCCACGAATTTGTTATATTCCATAATAATTCCTGCCCCATATCGATTGTAATTGCCCAAAAAATAGGAATTGTAATAATAATATTCTGTTCCATACGCCGCATATTTGCCATCTACGTAGGGATTTTCCAAATATTCATGCACAATTTTGACAAAAACCTCCGACTTTCGCACAGCCGCCGCATATTGGTCAAGCGTAACCACCTCTGTGATGCCTTGCAAATATGCAGTTGCATTGGAGCGCATATCCTCTAAAGCCGTTTCCATCAAAGGCAGTTGCTCCTCTACGGCTTGTTTGTCGCCTTTTTTCAAAGCTACCAACACATTGCGGGCATACAAGTCAAAGGTCAGCAATTTATTGCCAGAACGAACGTAAGGATTGTTCAAATTGGGCTGCACAAAGCCATTCTGCACGCGCCGTAACTCGTAGTACATCAAGTCTTTAGACTCCGAAAAGTCGTGAAGGAGAATCTGAATGCGATGCAAAATGCGATAGCCAATTTCTAAATTTGGGTCATCTAAATAAGCTCCATTTAGGCAATATTCCTCCAAATTCTGGCTCACATTCTGAATTTCTGCAGCAATACTATGCAATTCGTCTATTCTCTCATGCAGCACTTGCAGACTTGTAGGGTCAATATTGGGCATTTCTTTCTTGATAGCCGCATATAATTCTTCGGGCAGGGGGTCAAATGCAGCCTTGTCTTTCATCACAGGCGGCACTTCAAATTTGAGGGAAATGCTTTTTTTGGCTTCAAACGCCTGCCTATTTACCTTGTCAAAAGGGGCATCTTTGTAATAAGCATTTATGTCTTTGTTAAACTTTTCATATTGCTTGTGAAATACCCGCAAAGCATGGATATTGTCATTTATGTAGATAACATAGCGGTTTAGATATTGCTCTGTAGGCATATCTAAGGCTGCATATTGGGAAAAAG
>JAYUZN010000348.1:0-11006 GCA_043751755.1 Bacteroidota bacterium
ACCAGCGAGCGCAAGGCCCGCGTGCTTCGCGTCGACGCCGACCGCTTGGCCAACCACTACAACTACCCGCTGCGCTGGATCGATGCGCCGGAGCTGCCGTCCCAATATTTACCCCAATATTGCTATACTGCCCTACGATTCGCAAATCCTGCTTAGGGCTTTTATAGCCTTCTCCCTCATAAGGGTCATCATTGTTGAGGTTGGGGTCAATAAAGGCATCAGGATTGTAAACAACATTGTTATTTGTGGAAGTAACTTTGTCCAAATATTCCGTATGCTTTTCATATTCAGGCAGCAAACTCATAGCATCTTTGCCATAGCGCGTATATTGTATCAAATCCGTTTTATCGGCACGAATAGAAAGAGCCTGATGTGCAACTTCGATAAATGCGCCAAAAATGCCCAACTTTACCTGAAACCCCAATGCTGATTGCAAGCCGATATTGACCTGCCCATGCGTCTCATATTTTGAATAAACGCTGCTATCATTGGTCAAATGCAGCAACATAACCACTGTATCGGGGTGCGTAAAATGCTTGTTTACCTCCGAAATCGTCTTGCCATTCACAGGCATTATCAAGCCAAAACGGGCATAAGGGTACAAAATCTTGAACATGCCTCCGCCTCTTATCACAACGGCGGGCGCAAGGCGAAGTTGCGTACTTTTGCGCTGAATGTCCACATCTACATGGCTGAGGCGTGTGGGAGCAGACGAACCATAATTAATGAACACCTCTCCACGCGCTTTTTGGGTAGTGCCATTGAGATAATGCGCCCCAAGTTCTAAGGCAAAATGCTCCGTAAGCTGATAGCCAAATGCCGCCCCAACCTGCGAGCCGCCGCCTAATGTGGTAGCAATCAACTCATCACTTTCTTTTTGAATCGTGTTATTATTGGTTGCATATTGAATCTGGGTGAAATTGGGCGAAGCAAAAGACTCTTTTGTGGTAGGCATGCTATAGCCGCCATAGAGATTTACATACATTTTTTGGGCTTGTATGTGCATAAAAGCCGCAAAGGATAAAGCCAAGAATAGTTGTTTTTTCATAAAAAAGCTGTGTTGAAAATCAAGTAATGGCTGCAATTTTCGGATTTTTTTTCGGATTTTCCAAACTTTTGTTTCACGCAGATAAACGCAGATGAAGACGCAGATTCACGCAGAAAAAATATCTGCGAAAATCTGCGGTGAAATCCCCGAAAATCTGCGTGAAATTGTGCCTAAAACTCAAAGGTAATCCCTGTATTTATCCTTGCGGGCGCGCCATTTTTGGTCATGGGCTTGAATTTCAACTCTTTAATATGCGCTTCTACGGCTTTTGTAAAAGACTTGTCCGCAGATTTGATTATCAGATAATCTGTTACAATCCCCTTTTCGTCTGCCTTTATAGAAACAACTACCTGCCCTGTGATGCCCTTGCTTTTTGCCTTTTCGGGGTAGCCTATTTTTTCTCTCACCTCCTCAAAATTAAGACATTCTATAGGGTCTGCTCCTTTGAGTTTAAAGGAAAAAGGCACATTCATAGAGAATTGAATCGGCTTTCTGTTCAAGGTTAAAGGCTTTGCTTTGAGAAGTTTTATGTCATTTTCTACGGCTTTGAGCAAAAGAGGGTGTCCTTCTGCTTTGATTTCATGTTTTACATAATTTCCCTTTTCGTCAAAAAGTACGCGTAAAATGACCACGCCTTCCGCCTTTTTTTCTTGTGCTGCTGCGGGATAGCCCATTTTGTTCACGACTTCTGTCAAATTGAGGAGCTGTGGAGCTTGGTCTGCTTTTACGGTTTCGTCCGCAGGAGGCTTGGGAATTTGGGCAAAAAGCAGCGAAAATGCGCATACAAAAGAAAGAAAAATACTTGATTTTAGCATGATTGTGTGTTTGTGGAACAAAAAGTAAATAACTTGACATTTTTCTCACCACTAAGGCACGAAGAAGCACGAAGCAATACCGTAAAAGAAGACAACTAAGTCACACTTTTCCTTTCTTAGTTTCCTTCGTGTCTTAGTGGTAAATTCTGATTTTATTCTTTTCGTGTTCCTTTGGGAAAGGGGGTGCAAAAATCTGCGTGAAACCCACTACCACTTCACCCATTTCTCCACCGCTAATATTTTCCCGTCTCCTACCATTTTTATCGTATAAACCCCCGAAGCAAATGGCGTAGCAATCAACTGCTTGCCTTGTTGTGTAGGCGGCAAGGCATTTTCAGCCACTTTTTCTCCCAACACATTATAGATTTCGAGGTGAATTTCAGTACTTCTTTGTGCCAAATTCCATTCAAAAGTGAAGGTATTTGCCGAAGGATTGGGGAAAATACGCACTTCTGCGGGCGTTTGCGTACTTGAAACAGCATTTATAACATTTGCCCCAGACACAAAAAACTTGTCAAAAGCTCCTTCACAAATATGTCCGGGCGAAGAATCCCGTACCCGCAAGATTAGTTGCATGGTCGCATTTGGCGCAAATACGCTGCTTACCACAATGCTATCCTCTTGCCATTGATTGCTTGTAGTGGCATAATCCTTTACTTGCTGCGTCTGAAAACCATCAGTTAATTCTATTTTGAAATGGTCATTTGGCGTGCCTTGATTGGAAAAATCTGCATTGAAAAACCACTTATAATAGTGAATAACGGGGTTTGTATAGTCCGTTAAGTCAAAAATGGGCGAAGTCAAAACCGTTTCTCCTGCGTCCACATCATCATCTCCTACCCCGCCGCCGCCATTTCCCGTTACGTAGGCTTGAGTTCCCAAGTCATTTGTTACGTCAAATTCGGGATTGGCAAAACCATTATTATTGTCATCTGTCCCCACAGGCTCCCCTTTTTCCCAAATCCCACGTGGCGCACTTCCACTCGGAGTCCACGAAAAATCTAAGGCAAAATCATCATAATAGCCCTTTTGCAAATAAATCGTAGCAGTTGTATTTGTCAAGACATTCACATTTTGCTGTGTCGTAATATGTCCCCATTTCCCTGCAAGCACCTGATAATTTGCCTGTGTTATCGTTTGTGTAATCGTTCCTGCGGCATTTGTGTTAAAAACATAATCTAAGCCTGCATTATCGGTCATAAAAACCTGCGCATTGGCAATCGGCAAATTCGAGCCTGTCTCCAAAACCGTAATCCCCACAGAAGTCGAAGCCGCAGGCACAAGCTGCACATTTTGGGTAGTAACTATGCCATTCAAAAGGGAAATCGTAAGCGTTTGAGGCAGATAGCCCGGTTTAGCATAAGTAACTTGATACGTTCCAGCCGTAGCAATTCCTGCTGCATAATTGCCATTTAGCAAAGAATTATCCACCGTATTGACTAAGGTTATATTGGCTGCAGCAATCGGCTGTGCAGTGTTAGCATCTGTAATATTTCCTTCCAAATAACAAGCTCTTTGATAAGCAGGAGCCAAGACATACAAGCCATTTTCTATATCCGAAGCGATAATAATGCCCGAAGGAAGGTAGGGATAAATGCCCCAACAGCCTGCAAATCCGCCGCCATTTGTCTGTGGAGAAGTGTCATAATAGGCAATTTCTACCAAATTATCGGGGCGTGCCACATCAAAAACAACTACTCCATCTTTGTAATAAGACGTTACCCCATACTCATTCAAAACATGGATATTGTGCGGAATAGAAGCTCCCGCACTTTGACTGCCCCGAATACGGTCTCTTTGCATTATATTGTTAGGGTCTGTGATGTTCCAAGCATATACGTAGGCAGCATCTTTCTCATCTGTGGTAAAACAAACGTCCCCTATGGCATTGAGCCAAGTATTGTGCGTGAAGGAATTGGCGTAAGAATGGGTAGCAATATCGACAGGATTTGCGATGTCATTTGCATCAATAATTGCCAATAAACCGTCATTTATTTCGCCAGCATACACAATGTTATCGCGAATATAACAGTCATGCACATAGCGAGTGGTATATTCCCCCGCAAATTCAGGTCGCCAAGGGTCATTGTTTAGGTTAAAAATCTGCAAGCCTCCATTGCCGATATTCGTTCCATTGAGGTACAAATAGCCATTTGCTTCCGACAAAGAATGAATGGTCTCAATGCCTCTCATAATGGTGTCTTTGTAGGTAACATTTCCGGGCAGATTGGCTAAATCAATGATTCTCAGCCCATCTCCGCCTTCATTGGAAATATAGGCATAATGGCTAAACGTCTTGACTTCGCGCCAAATCGTTTGAATCCCTGTAAGAAATTGGACTTCCACAGGGTTTGTTGGCACAGCAAGATTGACGATAGAAACCCCTAACTCTGTGCCAATAATGGCATATTCTGTCCCATTCGGAGCTACATAGCCCCAGATATTGGACAGTTGATTGTTGGGGTAGGCAATATGACCGAGTTCGGTCATGTTAAGTGCCGCATTTTGGGAAAACAGATTTGCCCAAATCGCAAGCGACAGAAAGAAAAGTAATGGTCGATTCATGGAAAAATTGAGAATTGAGAATTGAGAATTCGTATAAGAAACCAAAATGAAATCACTTTTTGACGATTTTATAGTCCCGTAGGGACGCAATATTTATAGAAAAAATATGCCACGCCCCTCTTTTTTTTCGTGCTTGCACGAAAAATGCGATAAATTGGGGAGATTATGGGGGCTGGGGCTATAAATATGTCGTGCCTACGGCACTTAAAAAGCAAGATAAAACGATATTGATAAATCGTCAAAATTATTGAATTGTCGTGCCTAAGTGAATAAACAACCGAAATCGAGGGGGTTTACAGTCCTATTTTCTCGTTTTCCAGTCGTCATAATTTTTGGGCAAAACCAAAGCTAACAACAAGTAGATAAAAGGAAAGAAACCGCTTGTAACAGGAATCGCCATCAAAAAGGCAATCCGAACCAATACAGGCGAAATTCCCATATATTCTGCCAAACCTCCTGCTACCCCAGCCACAACTCTACTTTTGCGGGAGCGTCTTAAGGTTTGCGAAACAGTGTTTTGCGGATTTATATTTTGCGTTTGGTTCTGCGTTTGATTCCTATTATAAGCTCCCACATTCACATTGGGCTGTGCTTGGGCTACATTCTTGCGCAACACTTCCAGAGAAGGCATATTCAAGGTTTTGCCCCGCAAAGTCAAGAGGGTTTTGACAGTGCCATATATCGCAGAAACCATGCCTACCGATAAAAACAAGGCATGTAATACGCCCCAAAATTCAAACCCTGCAAAACCCGTTAAGGTCGATAATACCCCCGTTGCTATCAGCCCTAATGCTGCTCCCATCGCCATCAAGCCTGCAAGCCCGATTTTGCCATTTTGTGTTTTTACGGTTTCGCTTTCTATTTCTCGCAAGCGTTCCATGTCGTTGTTTCCCGAATAAGAAACCTCGTCTCCATCAAATACAGAAGTAGAACTATATGTTTTTTCGCGTGCCATTTGTGGTATTAATATTGCGCAATCTGTCGTTACAAAAATAAAATCGTTACAAAGATAGGATTTATACTTTATTTTGGGCTTAATTATTTTGAATTTCACGCAGATTTCCGCAGATAGGGACGCAGATTAAGAATAGACTCTATTCATTTGCGAAAATCTGCGGTTAAATCTGCGTTCATCTGCGAGAAACCACAACATATATGCAAGACTTCCTCACAGGCAGACTCAAAAGCTTTATATATGCTTTCAAAGGCATTTTTTATGTATTTCGTAGCCAAAAAAACGCACAAGTTCATGCCATAGCCATACCTGTTATTGCTATATGGGGCTATTATTTGGGCTTGGCAAGGTGGGAATGGTGCGCAATTTGCTTGTGTATGGCACTTGTTTTGTCCTTAGAAGCCATCAATACTGCGATAGAAAGCATCATAGATTTGGTTTCTCCCGAATACCATGAACTTGCAGGCAGGGCAAAGGACGTGGCGGCAGGGGCGGTTTTGTTGGCGGTTATATTTTGTGGAATTGTGTGGGGAATTATTTTTTTGCCCAAAATCTCGTGATTTCTCGCAGATTTTCGCAAATTAGGGACGCAGATTTTCGCAGATTTCTCTACATTTGCGAAAATCTGCGGTTAAATCTGCGTTAATCTGCGCGAACCTAAAACTTATATGCGTAACATCTCATTTCTTTTCCTCCTTCTTTTCAGCCATTTTCTCGTGGCTCAAAACGAAATAGCTACTCGCAAAGTCGCCATACAAACGGCTTTGTCGCAAGCGATTCCGGTCATTTTGCTCAAAGGAAATGCCGAACAACTGCAAGCCCAGCAAATTGCCCTCGCAGATACACGTGTGCAAGCCCCACTGTTTGACAAAACAAGTACAAAACCCTTGTTAAGTGAGGTTTTTGGCATTTATCCTGCAAAGGAAAATGGGGTACTTTCTTGCAAAAACGGACAATGTTATCGCATAGAAATATACAATTTTGCCCTCAATTTGGCAACTGTCGCTACTATAGACTTGGCGACTTCGCAGGTGTTGAGCGTCAATTATTATCCGCAAAGTCAGCCTGATTTGCCGCCACATTTAGTCGATCTTGCAATGGAAATTGCATTAGGTGCGCCCGAAGTCTCGGAGGCTTACGGAGAACCTATTTCTAAGGAAAAAATATTGATGCCCGGCACCAAAACTGCCCTCAATCGTTCCCGTTGCGAGCGGTCTTTGCATCTATGTGTCGCCCCGACTCTCGTCAAAAACGACAAAGCCTTGTGGATTGTCGTGGACTTGACGGACTTGAAAGTCGTGGGTTTGCGTTGGACAAATGTGGGGCTTACGGGTTTGCCTGTAACAGAGCGCAAACTTCAAAATGAAAAAATAATGGACTGTTTTTGCGACAAACAAACTGCCTTAGTCAAAGATGCGTGGAAAATGAATTATATGCTCACAAGTTCGGACGGATTGCGCATTTCGGAGGTTTATTTTGGCGAAAAGAAGGTCATAAATGATGCCAAAATGGTGGATTGGCATGTTAGTTATTCTAATACAGAAGGCTTTGGTTACAGTGATGCTATTGGCTGCCCTATGTTCAGTTATGCGGCGGTTGTGGCAATAGAAGCTCCGCAAATTTTACCTTTATTGCAAGAAAAAGATACTGTAGGTTTTGTATTGCAACAAACGTTTCAAAGTGAAGGCTGGCCTACTGCTTGCAATTACAACTATCAAGAACGCTTTGAGTTTTACCGAGATGGGCGGTTTCGCTTGGTGGTAGGCAGTTTGGGACGTGGCTGCGCAAATGATGGCACGTATCGCCCTGTTACGCGCATTGCTTTTACGGGCAATGACAACCATTTTTCGGAATGGACGGGCAAAGATTGGGCAGTTTGGACACAGGAAAAATGGCAATTACAAAAGCCACAAACGGCTTATACTTCGGAAGGTTTTCAATACAAAATCGCTGATACACAAGGAAATGGCTTTTATGTAGCTCCCGGAAATGGGCAGTTTGATGATGGGGGAAGGGGGGATTTTGCCTATACCTACATTACCAAACACCATTTTGACAAAGATGAAGGAGATACAGATTTGATTACGATAGGTCCTTGCTGCAACATAGATTATCATCAAGGACCTGAGAAATTCATAGAGCCGAATCCCGATAATATCGAAGCTACAGACCTCGTTTTTTGGTATGTGGCGCAGCTCAAAAATGAGGATACGCCCGGCAAGCAATATTGTTGGGCGGAGTCGGTGGTGGAAAATGGGAAATATGTGGCAAAGGTGTATCCTTGTTTTTCGGGGGCTATGTTTGTGCCAATAAAGCCTTGAAAGGGTACAGTTTGATAAGGACATCCCTACCCCATCAACTCCTTCGCATTTTTGAGTGCGCTTGCCGAAGGATTATCCCCGCCTATCATCTTCGCTATTTCCGTAATTCGGTCTTGTTTGCCCAATCTACGCACGCCAGAATAAGTCATTCCGCCCGTTACTTCCTTGAAAATCAAGTATTGATGCGTGCCTTTTGCAGCGATTTGCGGCAGATGCGTGATAGCCAAAATCTGAAAAGATTCCGACAGTTTTTGCATAACATTTCCTACTTTGTTTGCCACTTCGCCCGAAATGCCTGTGTCTATCTCGTCAAAAATAAGGACAGGAAACTCGGCTTTGTCGGCAAGGGCGGCTTTGATGGCAAGCATAACCCGCGAAATTTCCCCGCCAGAAGCGATTTCGGAAAGCAAGCCTTCGGGAAGTCCCGGATTTGTGCGAATGAGAAACTCGCCTTTGTTGATGCCAGAGGAAGATGGGCGGATTTTTTGCTCGTCTATGTGCAGAATGCCATTTTCGGCTACATTTCTGTGGATAGCAATTCTAAATCGTGCCTCTCTAAAACCCACTTCTGTCAGTAAAGAATTGATTTTGTCGGACAAAGCCTCTGCATGTTGCTTGCGAATTTTCTCAATTTCTACGCCTATTTTTGCCAAAACGTCTAACTCCTTTTTCCAGTCATTTCTCAACTCACGAATTGTGTCATCAATCGAGGCAAAATGGTCGATTTTGGCACTGTATTCTTCATAAATGCCTATCAATTGTGCGGCAGTTTTGACATTATATTTGCGTTTGAGGCGATAATAAACCCCCAATCTTTCTTCGATAAATGCCAATCTTTCGGGGTCTGCTTCTATGGTTTCCAAGAGGTTTTGAAGGGAATACGTCATTTCCTTTAAGGTCTCTTTCACCTCCGCCAGCCTTTCGGCTTCCTGCGAAATCGTGGCTTCAAAGCTCGCAACTTTGCTCAATAATTGCAAAGATTGACTTATTTTTTGGTAGGCAGATTGCTCCGCATTATAGATTTCTTCTACCGAAAAACGCAAAGCCTCCCGAATTTCCTCCGAATTTTGAAGGAGTCTTATTTCCTGTTCCAAATTATCCTCCTCCTCTGCCTGCAAACCTGCTTCAGATAATTCTTGCGACATAAAAGAATAGTAATCAAACTGCTGCTTTGCGGTTGCTTCTTCGGCTTCTAATTGCTTGATTTGTGCCTGAATTTTGCTACATTTGGAAAGCTGCGTCTTGAAGTTTTCGACTAAAACGGTCGTTCCTGCAAACTCGTCTAAGAGGCGTAATTGCTTTTCAGGCTCAAGTAAGAGTTGATTTTCATTTTGTCCATGCAAATCTATCAAGACTCCCATAACTTGTTTCAAAATCTGCACAGAAATGGGCGTGTCATTTATAAACACCCTTGTTTTGCCCGAATTTGCCAGTTCTCGCCGCACGACTACGCCCTTCCCGTCCATATCAAATTCCTCAAACGCCTTGAGTTCTTGGCAAATATTGGCAGACAATTTTTCAAAATGCGCTTCTACAATACATTTTTGGTCTGTATTGAAAATGACATTTGTGTCCGATTTTTTGCCCAATAGCAAACCTAAAGCCCCGACTAAGAGGGATTTTCCTGCACCCGTTTCCCCTGTCAAGATGTTCATTCCTGCATGGAAATCTATGCTGCACTCCGAAAATAGTGCGTAGTTTTTGATATAAAGATTCGTCAACATGCCGCAAAATTAACGAAAAATTGAAATATAATGCTAATTTTTTGTATATTTTGTAGGTATTTTCCCCAGATTCCCCAAATAGGCAAAAAGCTTACTAAGCCCAAAAGGGTTAGTAAGCCTAAAAATTGCAAAGAATGGCGTTATATTTTCACCGATATTCCCCCTTTTAGCATTGGCCCGCCAATACCTGTTTCTAGATTCAAGCCGATATTTGGCGTAAAAAAGTATCGCCAACCTAATGCTAAACGATAAGAAAAACCTGTCCCTACTCGCTTTTTAGCTTGGTCAATAGCAGCTTGCACATCAGGATTGTTTATAGCAGGGTCATTAGAGCCGATACTAAGCTTGGGCGTACTTAGAATTACGCCAAGTCCCAAAGTGCCATACCAATCCGATTTTTTGCCATTGCCAAAATGGTAATTTCCTGTGGCTAAGATGCGGTTACGAGGCATTTTTAGCCCTATGTCATAATAAGTGCCAACGGTGGCAGTATCTAACACATGCAGATTCAAGCCAGTATTTGCATGATTGAAGTCAATGCCCACGCCAAAACGAGACGATACCATGTATTCAGCCTTGATGCCCAAGGGGATTAAGCCGCCAGTGCTGCTAATGGTATTCGTAGAATCTAAGGCTGCGCCAAGTTTGACGAAGGCACTCAGCAAATTGGGACCGCCTACATATACGTCTGCGATAATGTCGCCTTTTTCTACGGCTTGTGCCGTAACGTTGTGGGCAACGCAGGCTAAAAAGCCCATACACAACAGGAATGAATGAACACGATGTGTCATAATGTGGATAAAATTAAGTGTTTATTCCTGTTTTTACGGAAAAAAGGGGGCAAAAGTGGCAGGCTTGTGGATATTTTTGGGATAAATGTGTAGTATATTGGAATATCTGTGTGATTTTGGGAACATAGACTTCGCTGTTTGTCGAAGCGGACGCTTCAAGAAAAGAGGTATATTTTGGCAAGCTCACTAACCGCAAGCGGAGGCTTGCGCCAGCAATGGTAATACAAAGATAATTTTTTTGCAATAAAAAAACGCAGATTAGCCCACCTTTATCTGCCCCAAAATATAGGCTAATACCTCTTCTAAGGAAATATCATTACTTTCCTTCACATTTTCTTCAGTTTTGAGGTGTTTATGATGCGGGTAAGTTAGAATATGGGGATAATGTGGCGCATTGTCCCAAAGAATGTTCAAATCCCCTTCAGCAGATTGCCCATGAAAAGCATATTTGCGAAGGTTACCTGCAATATATTCTTTGCTAAAAAGAACAGAGCCATCATGAAAAATGATTTTTAATTTCCAATAAAAAGCGATTTCATTTTGGCGAAATTCCAATACTTCATCATCAGAAATATATTCCTGTTTATCCAACCTTCTAAGAACTACGGAAATCTTTCCAAGATAGATTATCATTGCAGAATGGGTAGCTCCGTAGGAGTGAAATATTTATAGAAATATCCGAAAACCTACACTCTTTTAGCTCCGTAGGAGCGAAATATTTATAAGAGAGGGGCGGGGTAATCATTTTCTATAAATATTTCATCCCTACGGGATTAAACACAAATAA
>JAYUZN010000349.1:0-6255 GCA_043751755.1 Bacteroidota bacterium
AAATTTACCGCGTTTGCAGTATAATAGCCCAAATTATAGGGCTACCGCACCAAAATTAAGTAGAGCAAGAAAAATAAATAGCTTGATATTTTTCTTACCACTAAGGCACGAAGAACCCCTAAGCAATGGGGTAAAAGAAGGAATCTAAGGCACATTTTTTCTTTCTTAGTTTCCTTTGTGCCTTAGCGGTAAATTATAAGGTTATTATTTTTGTGTTTAGAGTAGTTAAAATGGACAAAAAAATTTGGTGCGGTAGCCCTACCCAAATTCGGGCAATTCGTAGGCTATAAAAGCAATTTTTGTGTATAAAAAAACACGCTAAAAGAAACTTCTTTTAACGTGTATATGTTGAAACGAGGTTAATCAGAGATTACCATCTTTCGTTACGACCACCGCCGCCGCCGCTACCGCCTCTGTTTCCGCCGCCGCCATATCCACCACCGCCGCCACCGCCGCCGCCGCCGCCGTTTCTGTTGTAATCTCCACCACCAGGTCTGTTGTTGTTACTACGGAAATTGGTATTCCTGCTACGGTCATTGTTTTCTCTACGTTCTTCCGCTTGGTTTACTACAATTGCACGTCCATTAATCTCAGCACCATGTAACTCTTCGATTGCTTTTTTCGCGTGTTCGTCGTCAGACATTTCAACGAAACCAAAACCTTTGCTTCTTCCAGACAATTTGTCTGTGATAATTTTAACAGAAGAAACTTCGCCATACTCTTCAAAAAATGCCTTCAATTCAGATTCTGATAAGCTGTAAGGCAAGCTTCCAATAAAAATGTTCATAAAAAAAAATGAATAAAAATAAAAATAAATATTACGATACAAATGTAAAACATTATTTTGGATAAATCTACATATTTTTTAAAAAAAATGAAAAAAAAGTTTTTGGCGGGCATTTTGAGGGATTTTACCCCAAAATGTGTACCTTTGTTTCTCCAAAAATGAGAAAAATATGGGATATAACCATTTTGAACGACTCAAACAAGTAAAAAAGGCTTTTGGCTTAGGGGAGAAATCTGTGCGGTTATTTCCAGCTGTACAAGAAGTTCCTGTTTCAGATTGGTTGAAAAACACTTTAGAAATTGCCTATAAAATGCCGCTTACCAATGAAAAAGCGCGGTCAGAACGGGTCGTTTCTCCTGTTTTGATGGAAATATATGGGCATTTTGACCAACAAATTGCGCTATTTTCGGGCGAAATGTTAGACGTGAATAGCAGCGAAGATTTATCGGGAGCTTGTGATTTCTTTTTTGCTTTGCACGAACCGAAGCGGGAAATGGAAGCCCCTGTCATCACTTTGGTCGAGGCAAAACAGGAATCTTTTGACCAAGGAATGGCGCAATGTGCCGCACAGATGTATGCCGCTTACTTGTTCAATCAGCAAGAAGGCAAAAATATTGAAACTATCTATGGCTGTGTAACGATTGCAGAGGAGTGGCTTTTTATGAAATATGTGGATAAAACGATTTATATTGACTATAAACCGCTTGTTCTCACGCAAGTAGGGACGATTGTTGCGGTGTTTTGTGAGATTTTGCAAGGATATTTGGACGGGAAAATCAGGTAAAACATTGTCAAACCTAAGCAAGTAACGGATATAATTTTCCTCATTTTCACAAAAAAAACGTTGCATACCTCAAAAAGTATTATCTTTGTCCCGATTTTGTAACCAATTATCATATTTTTTTATGAGCGCAATCGCAGACAAAGTAAAAAGTATTATTGTAGATAAACTTGGCGTAGATATTTCTGAAGTAACAGAAGCCGCAAGTTTTGCCAATGATTTAGGTGCCGATTCTTTGGACACCGTAGAACTTATCATGGAGTTTGAAAAAGAATTTAACATTCAAATCCCTGATGAAGCTGCTGAAAAAATCGTAACCGTAGGAAATGCTATCGAGTATTTGGAAGCTAATTCAAAATAATTCTTACTGTACAACATGGGATAAGGCTTACGAAACGTTGAAGGTTTTGTAAGCCTATATCTAACGTATGTATAGAGATAATTCAACGAGAAAGACATGCAAAATCGGAGAGTTGTTGTAACGGGCATAGGCGCGCTTACTCCTATTGGATTAGGATTAAAAGCCTTTTCGGAAGGATTATTTGCGGGCGTAAGCGGCGCAAATCTTATCACTCAATTTGATGCAAGCAAGTTCAAAACCAAATTTGCCTGCGAACTCAAAGGCTTCAAAGTAGAAGATTATCTTGACAAAAAAGAAGCGAGAAGGATGGACCCTTTTACGCAATATGCCCTTGTAGTCGCAAATGAGGCGATTGTTGATGCGAACTTCGACCATGCTACGATAGACAAAACCCGTTTTGGAGTCGTCATGGGTTCCGGGGTAGGCGGAATGCAGGTATTTACGCAAGAAGTGGGCGATTTTGTCAAAGGAGACGGAACGCCTCGTTTCAATCCGTTTTTCATTCCGCGCATGATTATCGACATTGCAGCAGGGCGTATTTCGATTGAACATGGGCTAAAAGGACCTAATTATGCCTCTGTTTCGGCTTGTGCAACCTCCTCTAACTGCATAATTGATGCTTACATGATTCTCAAAATGGGCTATGCAGATATGATGGTGGCAGGTGGGGCAGAAGCTCCTATTACGGTAACGGGCGTAGGCGGCTTCAATGCTATGAAAGCGATGTCGGAAAGCAATGACGATTTTTTGACTGCAAGCCGCCCTTTTGATGCAACCCGTACAGGTTTTGTGTTGGGAGAAGGGGCAGGTGCATTGATTTTGGAAGACTATGACCATGCGATACAGCGTGGCGCAAAAATATATGCAGAACTTGCGGGAATAGGCATGTCTGCCGATGCTTATCACATTACTGCTCCGCATCCTGATGGCGATTCTGTCGTGTTAGTGATGCAAAATTGTATAAAAGATGCAGGTTTGCTGCCGCAAAATGTGGACTATCTCAATATGCACGGCACTTCTACGCCTTTGGGAGATGTGGCAGAAACAAGGGCTATCAAAAAGGTGTTTGGCGAACATGCCTACACGATGAACCTAAGTTCATCAAAATCTATGACAGGGCATTTGCTGGGAGCTGCGGGCGTTGTCGAAGCGATTGCGTCTATCTTGGCGATTCAAGAACAATGTGTGTCTCCTACGATTAATTTCACGACCCCCGACCCCGACTGCGATTTGAATTATACTTTTAACAAAGCCCAAAAAAGAGAGGTTAGCGTAGCCATGAGCAATACTTTTGGCTTTGGCGGACATAATGCTTGTGTGTTGTTCAAAAAAATGTAAGGTAGGTTTATAGGGGAATTGAGCAGGTTTTGCGTGTTTTAGCTGCGAAATCTGCTCAATTTTGTTTTTATTACTTGAATATTATGACCCAAAAATTACTCATAACCTTGACACTTGCAGCATCATTCGCACTGGGTTTCGCTTTCAATCATTTCATTCACAACTTATCAAACAACCATATTACCATGAAAAAAGTAACAGGAATTGGGGGTATCTTTTTTAAATGTAAAGACCCCCAAAAAATGAACGAGTGGTATAAAACGCATCTTGGCTTAAATACGACCGAGTATGGCGTAACTTTTGAGTGGCGAGAAGCGGAGGACTCCACTCAAAAAGGTGCTACACAATGGAGCCTTTTTGACGATTCCACAAAGTATTTTGCCCCTTCTACAAAGGATTTTATGATAAATTACAGAGTTGAAAACTTAGAAGCCCTTGTGGAAGAACTCAAAAAAGAAGGCGTAACCCTTGTGGATACAATCGAAAGCTATGATTATGGAAAGTTTGTTCACATTATTGACATGGAAGGAAACAAAATCGAACTATGGGAGCCTAAAGAAAATGAGTAAGAAAAATTTATATTGAATCGAAAAAAGACTAACTTTGTGCGCTTTTTTTAAGCTTACTACTGAGTCAAAATACACCGAATAATAATGAATCTCATTCAAATATATAACCTCTTTTTTTCGCCCAAAAAAGCGTTTGTACGAAGCATACTAAGCATTGTGGGTTCAGTGCCAAAAGATACTTTTCTGTTTGAACTGTCTCTTACGCACAGTTCTATTATGGGCAGCAATCGCGACAAACACATAGAATCTGCCAAATTATGCAATGAAAGGCTTGAATTTTTGGGCGACTCCATTTTAGATGCAGCCGTTGCCGACTATTTATTCCGAATTTATCCGCTCAAAGACGAAGGTTTCCTGACCGAAATGCGCTCCAAAATCGTGAATCGCAAGTCCCTCAATGACCTCTGCCACAGACTGCGGATAGACAAACTCATTCGTCACAATCAATCGGGCAGCATCAACGAATCTATGTATGGAGACGCACTTGAGGCGTTTATTGGCGCAGTGTATATGGATTTGGGCTACGAAAAGGCAAAAAAATTCATTAATACCAAAATAATTACCGCCCTCATTCACTTAGACACCGTAGAAGACCAAGTGATTTCCTACAAAAACAAGCTCATTGAATACGTCCAAAAAAATAAAATGGGGCAGTTAGAGTTTGATGTTGTGGAGGAAAATGGCACAGGGCATCAAAAAATGTTTTTGGTACGTGCCAAAGCTGGCGAAAAAATATTGGGTTCAGGCGTAGGCAAAAACAAAAAAACAGCCGAACAACACGCCTCCGAAGATGCCCTTTCTCGCATTAGTCAATAATCATTTCAAACCATATTTTTTATGAAAAACAGGTATTTTGTCCTCGCACTTGCTTTGCTTTTTTTGCCCTCACAGGTTGCAAAAAAGACATAAAAGGTTGCACTGATGCAACTTCTACCACCTACAACCCCGAAGCTACGATAGATGACGGGACTTGTCAGTATGTTGCCGACAAATTTGTGGGGAATTATATTGGGAAAGATTCAGTTACCACACTTGATTACAATTTGGGAGGGGCAGAAGTGAAAACGGTAGAAAATAATGTATTTTCTATTACCAAAGTCGATAACACACACATTCAAATTGTGAGTTTTAATGGGTGTACCAACAAAATAGATGCAAATGTGTCTAACAGTAGTTTTGTAACCTCTAATGATAATAGTTGCTTTTATGGTGCTATGGTAGAAACCTTTTCTGGTAGCATTAACGGAAACATCCTCACTTATAGTGTAAAATACTATGCGGGTCCCAATACTGTTACTCGTAAAGGCACAGTTACTAAACAATAACATATAGCACTTTAACAAAGTTACGTATTTCTCCCCAAAAAAGAAACTTGCTTTTTGGGGAGAAATACCTTATATTTGCCCCTCAAACCAAGCATATATGTCAAATTTTCGAGACTGGAAGATACCCTTCTGAAACGGCTGAAAAGAATGGTTGTGGCAAGGGTAGGCGTGGAAATGCCTATGTAACTTTGTGAAAATAAAGAAAAAATATGTCAAGTTTTAGCCCTTTCAAAACACTCGCAGACGCGCTTTCGCACTTTGAGATAAGCTCTCAAAAAGCGGAAATTATTTTTGTGAAAGAAAAAATAGTTGTTCCGCCAGCGTTGGCAGAAACTATCCACTTCAATTTGGTTGAAACGACTTATAACATTTCAGAAGCTGCGATTTGTGAAGCAATTATTTATCCTATTATCCGAGAAATTTGGAAACTGTTTAAAGACCATTTGTCGCTTTGGAGTCATAAATCTTTGTCCAAAAAGGCAAAAGATTCGGGGATTCCTGACTATATTATAACGAAGCGTTCGCCTTTGGGCAAAGAGGTAATGGATATGCCGATTTTGGTCATGATAGAAGCCAAAAAAGATGATTTTGACGAAGGCTGGGGGCAATGTTTGGCACAAATGCAGTTGGCGCAAAGTCTTAGCAACGGCGAATACACGATTTATGGCATTGTTTCTAATGGAGACACCTGGCAATTTGGCTATTTGCAAGGCAAAGTTCTCACACAACACATTGCGCCTATTTCGGTCGAAGATTTGGGGCGATTGTACAATAGCCTCTATTTTGTGTTTAACAATTGCCTCACACAAATACAGGCGAAGTAAGGTTTGCAGCAAACGGATTCTTGCCGATGATAAGAACGAACCCTTAGTATGGATTTCTCATTTCTCATTTCTCATTTTTAATTTCTCATTTTTAATTTACTTAGGAATGAATAGTAAATAATTTCCCAATTTTATCGTAATTTTTGTAAAAGGCATTTGCCCCCCCCTGAAGGCAGGGCTGTTCATTTCATTTATTAAACGATGTGTTTTAAGCTGTTTTCGTAAGGAAATTGCTTAAAAATGGTAATAAAACCCGCCCAAAGTGGTGTC